>NZ_SOFC01000021.1:0-270657 GCF_004402825.1 Cryobacterium sp. Hz9 | reverse complement strand
CCGGCCCCGCCGGCCCCGCCCGCCCCGCCGGCCCCGCCTGCCGATCCGGCCCCGCCGGACCCGGCGCCCGGCCAGTAGCGCTCGCTGGTCAAGGTAGCGTCACGCGCTCTCTGCGGCCCGGAGATGGTGCAGGATGCCGCCCGGCACTTCTGAAAAATGTGTGGTGGACACCTGTGTCTGCACCGCCAGCTCGGCCGCGTAGGCGGCCGCGCTGGCCGCTTCCTCCGCGGCGGCACGTTCAACGGCGTGCCGTTCCTTCACCTGCCGGGCCACGTCGAACAGATTCCAGATGTTCTCCCCGGTCACCGAGACGCCCCTGGCCCCAGAACGGCGGGTACGACCGCGCACGAGCATGTAGTTGGTCTGAAACACCTGCCCGCCCACCCGCTCCTGCGCATCGTGAAAGAACACCACGTTCGAGACCGGGCCGGTACCATCATCGAGGCTGATGAACACCACGCGGCGGCCACCGCGCATCGGCGGTGTGTTTGTGGCCCGACGCACCCCGGCCAGCAGCACCTCGGTGCCGCCGGGCAGGTTGCCCAGCTCGCTCGCCGGGGTCACCCCCAACTCCTTGAACAGCGCGTGAAAGCGCTTCATCTGGTGCGTCGAAACGGCCAGGTTGAGGTCGAGCAGCTCCAGATCGGTCTGGGTGCGGCCACGCAGCTCGAGCGAGGTGATGGCGCCGGCGCGGTCTCCGGAATACCGCGGCACCGGCAGCTCCACCTCAAATGCGAGCTGGTCGGCGCGAATGACCACGGCGGTGCCGCGCAACGACTGAATGTGCGCGAGCAGTTCGTGCCGCCGCGAGCGGTCGTAGCCGATGAACGTGTCGAGGGCGCCCACCCGGGCGAGTGCCTCGAAGGTGCGTCGCCGCGGATGCACTCGGTCACGAAAGTCCTGCAGCGACCCAAACGGTTGGTGCTGCGCAATGCGCGCCCGCTCCGTCTCCGTGCTGCCGACCAGTTCGGGCAGCGCCAAACGGATGCCCTGGCTCCCGTCGGCGAGATCCTCCACCCGGTAGTCGAGCGCACTCGACTGCACGTCGAGGGGGAGTACCGGAACCCCGAGCACCCGAGCCTCGGCGACGATGAGGTCTTTGGGCCACATGCCGGGGTCGTGGGTGAGCAGCCCGGCCAGGAAGGCGGCCGGATGGTGGGTTTTCAGCCAGGCGGACTGGTAGGTGGGCAGGGCGAACGCGGCGCCGTGGGCCTTGGCGAAACCGAAGCTGCCAAACCCGGCCAACACCGTCCAGACCTGGTCGATGACGGCAGCGCTGAACCCGCGCGCAAGCGCCCGTTCGCGCACGTACTCTTCGATCTCAGGGAGCTGCTCGGGCTTACCGAGGTGCCGGCGAAAGACATCCGCTTTGCCGAGCCCGCAGCCGGTGAGCTCGTCGAACAGCCGCATGACCTGTTCGTGAAAGATGACAACGCCATTGGTTTCGCGCAAAATCGGCTCGAACCGGGGGTGAATGTAGTCGGGGGCGACCTCGCCGTGTCGGGCCTGCAGGTATTTGAGCGGCATGTTGTTCTTCATCGGGCCGGGCCGAAACAGCGAGATCTCCACGGTGAGGTCGTTGAACACCTCCGGTTGCAGCTTGCCGACCAGCTCCATCTGCCCGGGCGATTCGATCTGAAAAATGCCGAGCGTGCGCGTGGACCGAATGAGCTCGAAGGTTTTCGGGTCGTCGAGCGGCACCCGGTCGAGGTCGATGCTCTCACCGGTGAGCCGGTGGTGCTCTTCAACGGCGTGCGCCATTGCCGATTGCATGCGCACGCCGAGAATATCGAGTTTGATGAGGCCCATCGGGTCCATGTCGTGCTTGTCGTACTGCGACATCGGCAGGCCCATGCCGCTTGCCTGCACCGGGGTACGGTCGAGCAGGCTCGCGTCGGAGAGGATCACGCCGCAGGGGTGCACCGAGATATGTCGGGGGAGCCGGTCGAGTTTGGCGGTGAGGTCGACCAGCAGGTCGAGCTGTTGCGACTCGCGCACCTCGGTGGCGAGGGCCTCGAGTTCGGGTTTCTCCTCGAGGGCGCGGCGAAAATCGCGGGCGTTGAACCGCCACATCTGCTTGGCGATCACGTTGATCTGCGCGTCGGGCAGGCCGAGGGCCAGGCCGGCATCGCGCACGGCGCCACGGCCCCGATAGGCGTTGGTCATCGACATGAGCGAGACCCGGTCGCTGCCGAAAGCGCGAAAGACCTCGCGGTAGATGTCGTGCCGCCTGGCTGACTCCACGTCGATGTCGATGTCGGGCAGCGTCTGACGTTCGGGGGAGAGAAAGCGTTCCCAGAGCAGTCCGTTCGCGATGGGTTCGACCGAGGAGGTGCGCAGCGCATAGTTGAGCACCGAGCCGACCCCCGAACCGCGGGCCTGAATGCGAATGCCCATGCCGCGAATAATGTCGGCCACGCGGGATACGGTGAGAAAGTAGCTGGCAAAGCCGAGGTGCTCGACCGTTTTCATCTCGTGGGCGAGCTGGGCGTGGGCCGCTTCGACCGCGCGCGAGCCGCTCATTGAGTACAGGTCGGCGATGCCGCTTTTGGCGCGCCGCCACAGTTCGGTGACCGGGTCGCCGGTGACCCCGATGATGCGCGCCTCCGGCATGCGCGGGCGCCCCAGCCCAATATCGAGAGTGGGGTCGAGGCTGCACCGGTCGGCGAGCTGCTCGGTGTCACGCAGCAGCCGTTCCAGGGCGCCCGTGTCGTGCAGGCCGGCATCGACGACCATGCGGGCCACCTGGCGCATCGCTCCGGCCGGCTTGAGCCAGGCCTGGCCGTTGGTTTGGGGGGTTTCGAGTTCGGCGAGCGGGAGCAGGAAGCGCGCGGCATCGGCGAGGTCGGCGGTGACGGCCTCCTCGGGGGTGCCGTACCGCACAGCATTGCTGAGCACTGCGGGCAGCCCAGCGTTTTCGGCGAGGGCCAGCATGCGCGTGGCCGGGGTCACGCTGCCGACCGTGCCGCTTTCGGCGAGGTGACAGACGATCTCGAGCACGACGGCCTGGGCGGGCAGGGCGCGCTGCCAGTGGGCAAGCCGCGCCGCGGCATCCGTATTGTCGCGGCGGCCGATAGCGAGGCCGACGTCGGAGTCGGGGCCGAGCAGCACGGTGAGCGAGGCGAGCCCGGCCAGGTCGGCCAGCCGATCGCGCGAGATGCTCGGCCCGGTGCTGCCTGTCGTGATCGCGGAGCGCTGACCGGCACCGCCGTGCGCTGCACCGCCGTGCGCTGCACTGACCGCACGGCAGAGTGCGCCGTACCCGCGACCCTCGGTATTGCCGTGGGCGAGCACGACCACCCGGCCGAGCGAGCGATACTCCTGGTCGTGCACGGCGAGTTCTGCACCGAGCCCGGCGCGGATGCCCGCAGCGACGCATGCTCGCACGTGCTTGACGGCGCCGTAGAGCCCGTCACGATCGGTGACGGCCAGAAAGCTCGCGCCCTGCGCGGCCGCCTGCTCGGCCAGGGCTTCGGGGAGTGTCACCCCATAGTGGGTCGAGTAGGCGCTCGCGACGTGCAGGTGCGCGAAGTCCGTCCCCGGTGCACTGGTCATCCCCAGTCCAGCGCTAACACCCAGGACCCGTCCGTGCCGCGGCGCAGGTCGTAGCGGTGCTGTTCTTCGTCGCCGCGGCTGGCGTCGAGGCGCCACAGCTCGGTGTCGATGCGGGTGGGGGTTCCCTCGTCTTCCCACCACCTGGTGCGTTTGAACACGGCCTGCGGTTGCCCGATGACGGTGTGTTCGAATCGATTCCAAATGAACGCGCGCGGGTCGCCGTCGGCGGACAGCTCAACGTCAACCGGTGCGTCGATGATGTGGGGCAAGGGGGTACTCCCTGGGCTCGTGACGGGTGAATAGCGGTACGGTACTGAAAAGGTGCTGATGAGCAATGGTTAAAAAATCTCGCAATAAGTTCGAATAAACATTCACTGAAACCAATCACTATCGAATATGTCTTCTAGGTAAAAGTGTATGTCAACCCACTGACATGCGCCACAGGCGGTTGCGTGCGGTCCGGCTGGCGGCCCGCGATCTACGATGGCCAGATGACCGAAACCGCACCGATCGGCAGTACACCCGGCAGCGCCGTCAGTACCGCGCAGATCACCCGTGAACTCGCCCAGCGCCTGGTCGAGCAGGTCGCGCCGAGCCTCGTGCACAACGTCAACATCATGGATGCGATGGGCGTGATCATCGGCTCCCGGGACGCAGCCCGCATCGGTACCCTGCACAATGGAGCCCGGGATGCCGCCGTTCGCGGCGAAGCGGTGCAGATTGCTCCCGGTGACGAGCGCCAGGGCACCCGGCCGGGTGTGAACATTCCACTGATAGTCGATGGGCAGGTCGTGGCCGTGGTCGGGGTCACCGGAACCCCCTCCGAGGTTGTGCCGGTCGCGCAGGTGCTCGTGCTGACCGTTCAGATGCTGCTAGCCCAGGAATGGCAGCGCGATAACGCGTCGTGGCGAGAATCGACGATTCGGGATATGCTCTCGACCCTCGCGCGGGGCGACCTCACCGAAAGCCATCTGATGTCGGGCTTGAGGGCAATCGATACGCCCCTGCAGCCGCCGTGGAATCTGACTGGAATTCTCAGCACCAACCAGTCCGTGGCGCTGCTGCGTCAGCTGCGCGAGTTCTCGGGAGTCGTAGCCGCGGACATCAACGGCGCCGTCTGGGTGCTCAGCGGATCGTCGAGCGTGCTCAGCCTTGAGCTGCTCCGGCAGCGCCTGCAGCAGTCCTGCGTGCAGCCCCTGCGCTTTCTGACTGGGCGCGTGGCAGCGACGACGGCGCAACTCGCCGGTGACGCGCAGCGTCTGAGCTCGCTGCTGGCTCGGCCTGGGCTCCTCGAACCTCTCGCCAGTAACACTGTCGCGATTGCCGCTCACTCCGAGACTCGGCTCGACTCCCTGGGCCTCGAACTGGCGATCGCCGGCCTGCCCACCACCATGATCGAGGATTTTGCCGGTTCGGTGCTCGGGCCACTGACCGCCGCCCTGAACGAGACGGCGCGAGTGTTCCTGCGTGATGAACTGTCGATTGCCGTCGCGGCGCGATCGCTCGGCGTGCACCGCAATACCCTCGTGCAGCGACTGGACCGCATCGAAATGCTGACCGGCCTGAATATTCGGCAGTTCAACGCCGCCGTCTCGATGCGACTCGCGTTGGCGGCCGGTGCCGCTCGCTATGTGCAGGATGCACAGTGATTGTCCGAAATTTCGACGAAAATTGTGGGTTGATTCCACCTGAATATGTGTGTGATTGTGTTCTAGCCTGATCCAATGCACGACCACCCGGCGCTGAAGCCGCCCACCATAGTCATCGCGCCGGATTCGTTCAAGGGCAGTCTCAGCGCGGCCGACGCTGCCGCTGCCATGGCTGACGGGGCCCGCGATGCCGGCCTCGCGCTCGGCCGGGCCGACATTCACCTCACGCTCTGCCCGATGGCTGACGGCGGTGAGGGAACCCTCGATGCCATCGCTGCCGTCTGGGAGGTCGAGCCCCGCACCATGCTCACCGTCGACGCGCTCGGGCGCAGCCGCCCGGCTCGCTATGCCTTTTCCGCCGACGGTCGCACCGGGCTCATCGAAGCGGCCGAGTCCAATGGCCTGCCCCTCGTTGCCAATGTCTTTGCCCAACCCCAGCGTGCCGACACCTTCGGGGTCGGTCTGCTCGCCCGGGAACTGCTCGACCTGCAGGTCGATGAAATTCTGCTCTGTGTCGGTGGCTCCGCCAGCACTGACGGCGGAACGGGACTGCTCGCCGGGCTCGGCGTGCGTTTTCTCGACGCTGCCGGGGTGAGCGTGGCTCCCGGCGGGGCCGGCCTGGCCCAGATCACATCGATCGACCTCTCCGGGCTCCACCCGCGCGCCCGGATGGTGCGCTGGCGCGTCGCCGTCGACGTGAACAACCCGCTCTGCGGCCCCGCCGGCGCCGCCGCCGTGTTCGGCCCGCAAAAGGGAGCGCAGCCCAGCGATGTCGCACAGCTCGACGCCGGCCTCGCCCACCTCGCCGCAATCGTGTTCGCCGCAACCGGCGAGAACATGCGCGACCGGTCAGGGGCCGGAGCCGCCGGCGGCATGCCAGCTACCCTCGTGCCGCTGCTAGGCGCCGAACTGGTTATCGGCTCCACCCTGGTAGCGGATGCCGTGGGCCTGGCCTCAAAAATGGCCTCCGCTGATCTCGTCCTCACCGGTGAAGGCAGCTTCGACTCCCAATCGCTCGGCGGCAAGGTGGCCGTGGCGGTTGCTCGTCTTGCCCCGGCAGGCTGCCCGGTCGTCGTCATTGCAGGGCGCGTGGAATTGTCGTCGGCAGACACCGCGGCATCCGGTGTCACCGCCGCCTTCTCGATCGCCGGGGGACCTGCGACCCTCGACGACCTGCAAAAACACGCCGCCGAACGGGTGCGCGAGACCGCAGCGCAGGCCGTCGCCCTCTTTCTTCACTCTCGCTAAAACCAGTCCGGTGGCACCAAGCGTTCATGTACGGTTCACCGATCAGACACCGGACGGCCTCGAACCGGAGAGGGGGCGGCGGGACAGTAGGTATATCCCCAGTTCGGGGCTCGCATCGACCACGAGGAGTGCTCCCATGCTGCACCGTGAATCCACCGGCCCCCGCCAGCACACCCCCGACCGGGACCGGCCGCTGCTGCCGCTGCTTCCCATGGAGGGGCACACCCTCGGCAAGCGCAGTGCGGTCACCTGCCACCTCAAGTGTGCAGATGCCTGCTTCCACCCGGTGCCCAACGAGAGCGCGAACGATTACTTTCGCGACATCGTCGGCGCGGCCCTGAGCCGCCGCTCCCTGCTCGTGGGTGTGGGTGTCGGCGCTGCGGCGATCGTGCTCGGGTCGGGCCAGACAACTCCCGCGCTGGCCGCACCCGGCGGTCCGGCCGGCCGTGGGCTCGCCTTCACCCCGATCGCGCCTGTTCCTGCCGCCGTCGACGCGTTCTCGGTACCCGTCGGCTACTCCTGGAACCCCATCATCCGCTGGGGGGATCCGCTCTTCGCCGTCACCGATGCGTTCGACCCGACGCGCCAGAGCGCCGCGTCGCAGGCACTCCAGTTCGGCTACAACAACGACTACCTCGACATCCTCGAGGGTCCGGGGCGCAAGGGGCGGGACGGGATCCTCGTCACCAACCACGAGTACACCAACGAGAACATCATGTTCCCACCCGCCACGACACCGGCCGAAGCGGATGAGCAGCGTCGGGTCGCCATGATGGCCCACGGCATGTCCGTCGTCGCCCTCGAACGGAAGCGCGCCGGCTCACCCTGGACCTACCGCGTGGGCCACCGCCTCAACCGGCGCATCACCGCGAGCACCCCGTTCACCGTCACCGGTCCGGCCGCGGGCAGTGACCTGCTGAAGACGAAGGCCGACCCCACCGGCCGCACCGTGCTCGGAACCCTCGGGAACTGCGCGGGCGGCACCACGCCCTGGGGCACGGTGCTCTCCGGCGAGGAGAACTTCAACGGTTACTTCCGTACGACGGGTACCAGCACAGCGGATGCCCGCTACGGCCTCGCCAACCGCCCGACCGGTCGGCTCTGGGAGCAGATCGACGACCGCTTCGACGCCACCATCACCGGCAACGAGAACGAGCCGAACAGATTCGGCTGGATCGTGGAGGTCGATCCGGAGGCACCGAACGAGCCCCCGGTCAAGCACACGGCCCTCGGCCGGTTCAAGCACGAGGGCGCCAACGTGATCGTCGGAAAGACCGGCCATGTCGCCGCCTACATGGGCGACGACGAACGCTTCGATTACCTCTACAAGTTCGTCTCCCACGACCGCTTCGACAAGAAGAAGAGCCCGAAGGCGCGCAGCCACAACAAGACCCTCCTCACCCGCGGATCCCTGTACGTGGCCCGCTTCACCGGCAACTCGCCGGCTGGGGAGATCACCGGCACCGGCCAGCTGCCCGCCGACGGGCAATTCGACGGCACCGGCCAGTGGGTGGCGCTCGTCATCGACGGGGTCTGCCAGGTTCCCGGATTCAGCACCGACGACGCGCTCGTGAACACCCGCCTGGTAGCGGATGCCGTCGGCGCGACCAAAATGGATCGCTGCGAAGACGTCGAGCCGAGCCCGGTGACCGGGAAGATCTATGTCGCCTGCACCAACAACACCGATCGTGGAGCGCTCGGCAAGGAAGGCGCCACGGAGTCCAACCCGCGGGTCGCCAACCGTGACGGCCACATCGTCGAGATCACCGAAACAGGATCAGACGCAACCTCCGTGACCTTCGACTGGAACCTGCTGCTGGTCTGCGGCGACCCGAAGACGAACACGAGCACCTACTTCGCCGGTTTCCCGAGCGAGAAGGTGTCGCCCATCTCCTGTCCAGACAACGTGGCTTTCGACACCGAGGGCAACCTGTGGATCTCCACCGACGGCGCACCGGGCACGATCGGCTTCTGCGACGGCTTGTTCAAGGTTCCGCTCACCGGCCCCGAGCGCGGGCGGGTGCAACAGTTCCTCGCGGTGCCGCGCCAGGCGGAGACCTGCGGGCCGGTCATCCGCTCGGAGCAGTCGATGGTCTACGTGGCCGTGCAGCACCCGGGGGAGGATGGCAGCTGGGCTGCCCAGGCCAGCCGATTCCCGGACTATGTTGCGCTGGGCGTGGCCGCACCGGCGGGCGCATGGGCCGGGCCGCGGCCATCCGTTGTGCAGGTCTGGAAGCCCTGAGTCGCTCCCCGTTCTGGTCATTGCCTAGACCAGAACGGGGCCCACGAACTGGGAGTTGGCTGATTGTAATTTCTGAGATTCGTGGTGAGATGAGGGACTGCAATCAGAATCGCAGCGCTCACCCAATGTGGAGAAGGTCGTCTGGCCTGCTCCGCGAAGAAAAACGAGAAAGGTAGTTCATGACGGGGAACAGAGCAGTTGCCTACAAAAGCCCGGGGGTCGTCGAGGTCATCGACATTGATTACCCGAGCTTCGAACTCAAAGACGGACCGGGCGTCAACCCGCAAAACGTCGGCCGCAAGGTGCCGCACGGTGTCATTCTCAGGACCGTGACGACCAATATCTGCGGCTCTGACCAGCACATGGTGCGCGGTCGTACCACCGCACCGAGCAACCTGGTGCTGGGTCACGAAATCACCGGCGAAGTGGTCGAAGTGGGCCCGGACGTCGAATTCATCAAGGTCGGCGACATCGTGTCGGTGCCGTTCAACATCAGTTGCGGCCGCTGTCGCAACTGCAAGGAACGCAAGACCGGCATTTGCCTCAACGTCAACCCGGACCGTCCGGGTAGTGCCTACGGCTATGTCGACATGGGCGGCTGGGTCGGCGGGCAGGCCGAATACGTGCTCGTTCCCTACGCCGACTGGAACCTGCTGAAGTTTCCCGATCGGGATCAGGCGCTCGAAAAGATCATGGATCTCACCATGCTCTCCGACATCTTCCCGACCGGGTTCCACGGGGCCTATTCGGCCGGTGCCGGTGTCGGATCGACCGTGTACGTGGCCGGAGCCGGCCCGGTAGGCCTTGCAGCGGCCGTCTCGGCGCAGCTGCTCGGCGCGGCCGTGGTCATTGTCGGCGACATGAACGAGGACCGTCTCGCGCAGGCCCGCAGCTTCGGCTGCGAGACGATCGACCTGTCCAAGGGCGAGCCGGGGGAGCAGATTGAGCAGATCCTCGGCGTTCCCGAGGTCGACGCCGGAGTCGACGCCGTCGGGTTCGAGGCGCGCGGCCACGGCAAGGACGCCGACCACGAGGCACCGGCCACCGTGCTCAACTCGCTCATGACGATCACCGCGGCCGGTGGTGCCCTCGGCATTCCGGGCCTCTACGTCACGGGTGACCCTGGCGCAGAGGACAAGGCCGCCCAGGTCGGTTCGCTGTCGATTCGGCTCGGTCTCGGCTGGGCCAAGTCGCTGTCCTTCACCACCGGCCAATGCCCGGTGATGAGGTACAACCGTCAGTTGATGATGGCGATCCTGCACGACAAGGTGCACATTGCCAAGGCCGTCAACGCCCAGGCCATCAGCCTCGAAGATGCGCCGCGCGGCTACGCCGAATTCGACGCCGGTGCGGCGACGAAGTACGTGCTGAACCCGAACGGCTACATCAAGAGTTAACAACGGCACTGCTCTACTGCACGAGGCAAGCGGATGGCCCGATCCGGGAACTCTCCCGGTTCGGGCCATTGTCGCGCCGGCATCAACATCTGCTCAGAACCGGTGTTCGCAGCACGCTCGGCAGGGGCATGAGGTTTAGGGTTGAAACATGACCCGCGTCAACCTTGCCGAACCAGTTCCGCGCTACTTTCGAGAGCAGGCAGACATTCCGGTGCGCCTGGAGGCCCCCACGGGTTCCGTGACCGACCGAATGGATCGACCGTTGCACGATCTGCGCCTCAGCGTCACCGACCGGTGCAACTTTCGCTGCGTGTACTGCATGCCTAAAGAGATTTTCGGCCGGGATTTCGCGTTCATGGAACACGACGAACTGCTCAGCTTCGAAGAACTGACCAGACTCGCGCGCATCGCCGTCGCCCACGGCGTTGAGAAGATACGACTGACCGGCGGGGAACCGCTGCTGCGCAAGGGCCTGGAAGAGCTCATTGCCCTGCTGGCCGAACTGCGCACGCCCGATGGGCGCGAAATCGATATCGCGCTCACCACGAACGGGTCGGCGCTGGCCGTGAAGGCGCAGGCGCTCAAGGACGCCGGCTTGAAACGAGTGACCGTGTCGCTCGACTCACTCGACGACACGACGTTTCGCACCATGAACGACGTGAAGTTTCCGGTCGCCAAGGTGCTGCACGGCATCGACGTGGCCGAAGCCGCTGGTCTCGGTCCGATCAAGATCAACATGGTCGTGCAGCGCGGCAAGAACGACCAGGACATCGTTGCCATGGCGCGGCACTTCAAAGACACCCCCTACATCTTGCGGTTCATCGAATTCATGGACGTCGGCACGAGCAACGGCTGGGAGATGGGTGCGGTCGTGCCCTCGGCAGACGTCATCTCACGCATCCACGCCGAGTTGCCACTTACCGAGATCGCCCCGAACTACAGCGGCGAAACGTCCCGTCGCTGGCGCTACCAGGATGGTGGCGGCGAGATCGGCGTCATCTCCAGCGTGACCCAGTCGTTCTGCCAGACCTGCTCGCGCGCCCGCGTGTCGACCGACGGTAAACTCTTCACCTGCCTGTTCGCCACCGAGGGCCACGACCTGCGTGCGCTCATGCGCGGCGGCTGCTCCGACGCGGAGCTCTCCACCGTCATGGCGCACCTCTGGCGTGAGCGCACCGACCGCTATTCCCAGTTGCGTAGCGCCAAGACCAGCGAGCTGCGCGCATCCGGTGCCAAGAAAATCGAAATGTCCTACATCGGCGGTTAAACAGTAGCGCTGGAGTGCGGAAGCGGCACCAGCGTGGCAGACTTTCAGAATGAACAGAATTACCGCGCGACGTAAAATTACCCGAATCACCGTCGGCTCCCAGCCTCTGGCTGGCGAGGACCTGCTTGCGGTCGAAGAACCCCTGGAAATCCGGGTGAACGGCCGCCGGCTCGCCGTCACGATGCGCACCCCGGGCAATGACATCGATCTCGCGGCCGGGTTTCTGGTCTCGGAGGGCGTCATCACGCAGGGTGAGGACTTCAATTCGGCTCGCTACTGCGTCGGGGCCGTCGACGGAGTCAACAACTTCAATGTGTTGGACGTCACCCTCGGGGCCGGCGTTGCACCGCCGGCCCCCAGCCTCGAGCGCTCGCTCATCACCAACAGCTCCTGCGGGCTGTGCGGTAAGGAGAGCATCGACGCCGTGCGCACGAAATCAGCTTTCGTGATCGCGGATGACGCGGTGCAAGTAGACGCCGAGCGGCTCACGACCTTCCCCGAGCAACTGCGAGCCGGGCAGAACGTATTCGAAAAGACCGGCGGCATTCACGCGGCCGGCCTGTTCGATGCCGCCACCGGCGAACTGCTCGTGCTGCGCGAAGATGTCGGCCGGCACAATGCCGTCGACAAGGTGATCGGCTGGGCGGTCAAAGAGAACAGGCTGCCGCTGACCGGCACTGTTCTCATGGTGTCGAGCAGGGCAAGTTTCGAACTCACCCAGAAGGCCCTGATGGCAGGCATTCCGGTACTCGCCGCGGTCTCGGCGCCGTCATCGCTCGCCGCGGAGTTCGCCGCCGAGGTCGGCATGACCCTGATCGGCTTTCTCCGCGGCAAGTCCATGGTCGTCTACGCCGGCGGCGACCGAATCATCGACGCACAGCGTGACGCGCAGGCCGCCTAGCTCAAACTAGGCGGCGGTGCCGGCCCGCACGAATCGCACGGTCATGGCCTTGTAGCCGGGGGTGTTCGATTCGCGGGCCACGAGCTCGCGGTGCATGAGCGCGTTCGCCTCCGGGAAATACGCGGCCGCGCATCCCTTCGGTGTGGGGTACACCACAAGGCGGAACGTGTCGGCACGGCGCTCCGCGCCCTGGAAGGTGCTGATCACGTCGACCATGTCGCGGTCGGCAAAGCCCAGCTCGGTGACGTCGTCTTCGTGGATGAGGATGACACGACGCGCGTTCTTGATGCCGCGGTACCGGTCATCGAGCCCATAAAACGTGGTGTTGTACTGATCGTGGCTGCGGATGGTCTGCAGGATCAGGTGCCCCTCCGGCGGCGACAGGTACTCAATCGGGCTCACCGTGAAGCGGGCCAGGCCGATGTCGGTGGCGAAGCTGCGCGTATCGCGCGGCGGGTTGGGCAGTACGAACCCGTTCTTCGTCTTGAGTCGAACGTTGAAATCATCAAAGCCGGGGACAACGCGGGAGATATGGTCGCGAATGACGTCGTACTCGTCGGCCATCGCCTTCCAGTCGACCGCATGGTCGTCGCCGAGCGTGGCATGTGCCATGCGGGCGATGATCACCGGTTCGGCCAGCAGGTGCTCCGACACCGGCTCGAGGCGCCCCTGCGTGGTGCGCACGACAGACATCGAGTCTTCCACCGAGAGCACCTGACGGCCAGACGGATGCTTGTCATCGGTGTCGGTGCGGCCGAGCGTCGGCAGAATGAGTGAGGTCACACCGTGCATCACGTGCGAGCGATTGGGTTTGGTCGACACGTGCACCGTGAGTCCCACGCGCTGCATGGCTTTCTCGAGCAGGTCGGTGTCGGAGCAGGCGAGGGCGAAGTTGCCGCCCATCGATACGAACACGTCCACCCGGTCGTGCACGAAGGCGTCAACCGTGTCGACGGAGTCGAGGCCGTGCTCGCGAGGGGACACGATGCCGAACTCGGCGTCGAGGGCGGCGAGCATGGCCTCCTTCGGCTTCTCCCACACGCCCATGGTGCGGTCGCCCTGCACGTTGGAGTGGCCGCGCACTGGGCAGGCGCCGGCGCCGGGCTTGCCGAAGTTGCCCTGCAGGAGCAGTAGGTTGATGATCTCTTTGAGGGTATTCACCGAGTGTGGCTGCTGGGTGAGTCCGAGCGCCCAGCAGATGATGGTGGCCTTGCTCGCGATGAGGAGCTGCGCCACGGCCTCGATCTGGGCCCGGTCGAGGCCGGTGGCCTTCTTCGTCTCGTTCCAGTCGATCACCGAACGAGCCGCGCGGTAGGCATCGATTCCGTCGGTGTTCGCGGCGACGAACTCGTGGTCGACGACCGACCCTGGTACGCGCGCTTCTTCTTCGAGAAGCAGGTGGCCGAGTGCCTGGAACAGGGCCAGGTCGCCTCCGACCTTGATCTGCAGAAACTCGTCGGCCAGGTTGGTGCCTTTGCCGATGACACCCTTCGCGGTCTGCGGGTCCATGAAATTGAACAACCCGGCTTCGGGCAGCGGGTTGACGGCCACGATCTTGCCGCCGTTATCCTTGCATTCGGCCAACGCCGACAGCATGCGCGGGTGGTTGGTGCCCGGGTTCTGGCCGACGACCAGGATGAGTTCGGCCCGGTGGATGTCCTCGAGCGAGACCGTGCCTTTGCCGATGCCGATCGTGGGGTTGAGCGCCGAGCCCGACGACTCGTGGCACATGTTCGAGCAGTCCGGCAGGTTATTGGTTCCGATGGACCGTGCGAACAATTGGTACATGAACGCCGACTCGTTGGCGGTACGGCCGGACGTGTAGAAGACGGTGCGGTCCGGCACGCTAGCGCGAATCTGCTCACCGATGAGTTCAAAGGCGTCATCCCACGATATCTGCGAGTAGTGCGTGTCGCCCGGGCGAATCACGACGGGGTGCGTGATGCGGCCCTGGTTTCCGAGCCAGTATTCGGTTTTGGTCGCGAGTTCCTCGATGGAGTGCTCGGCCCAGAACGCCGGTGTCACCGTGCGCAGGGTGCTCTCTTCGGCGACGGCCTTCGCGCCGTTTTCGCAGAATTCTGCGGTCTTGCGGTGCCCCTGGGACTCCGGCCATGCGCATCCGGGGCAGTCGGTGCCGTCGCGCTGGTTGAGCCGCAGCAGGGAACGCGCGGTGCGGGCAATGCCGGCCTGCGCGATACCCCGATCCAGTGCCACGATAACGGCTTCGACGCCCGCAGCGTGGGTCTTGGGCGGGGTCACGACCAAATTATCTTCGTTGATGTCTTCGATCGGAGCTGAACGTGTCATACATCTATCCTGCCTTGCCGGCGAGGGGAAATACCCCCGATCCGCGAAATGGGTAGAGATTTCGACGACAATTCCTTCGATACGTTCGTATAGTCTTCTATCCGCAGATATTGCAGATCCCGTCGCGTAGTATTTTCACGGTCACCGTTGGCACGCTGACGCGCACAACAAAGTCGTTATTCGCCCCCCGCAGCAAGGACACCTCCATGAGTTGGCTCGATCGAGACCACACCATCGCCCCGCCAGGATTCAATCGCTGGCTCATTCCGCCGGCCGCACTCGCCGTTCACCTCTGTATCGGCCAGGCCTATGCCACAAGCGTCTACAAGACGGCGCTGGTGGCGCACTTCGACGCCAGCCTGGTTCAGATCGGGGTGATCTTCTCGATCGCCATCGTGATGCTCGGTCTGTCTGCGGCAGTCATGGGCACCTGGGTCGACACGAACGGGCCGCGCAAAGCAATGTTCGTCGCTGCTCTGTTCTGGTCGGGAGGATTCCTCGTCGGTTCGCTCGGAATCTTCACGAATCAGCTCTGGCTGGTGTACGTCGGCTACGGCGTCATCGGCGGTATCGGGCTGGGTATCGGCTATATTTCGCCGGTCTCCACGCTCATCAAGTGGTTCCCGGACCGCCCGGGCCTCGCGACCGGCATGGCGATCATGGGCTTCGGAGGCGGAGCGCTCATCGCCAGCCCTGTCTCGACGGCGCTGCTCGGCATCTATGACCCCAACTCCGGGGCAGAGAACTGGGTGGCCAGCGGTGATGCCGTGGGTAAACTCTTCCTCACCCTGGCCGTGGTCTACCTCGCGTACATGATGTTTGGCGCGTTCACGATCAAGGTTCCGGCCGCTGATTGGGTGCCGGCCGGATTTGATCCGTCGAAGGTGCGTACCAAGGCCCTGGTCACGAGTAACCATGTCTCGGCCAAGAATGCCATTCGAACCCGCCAATTCTGGCTGCTCTGGACCGTGTTGTTCTGCAACGTCACGGCCGGCATCGGCATTCTCGAACAGGCTGCACCGATGATCCAGGACTTCTTCCGGCAGAACGACGGCAACTCACTGGTCTCGGCGACCGTTGCCGGCGGTTTTGTGGGCTTGTTGTCACTGGCCAACATGGGTGGACGTTTCGCCTGGTCGGCTACCTCGGACAAGACCGGGCGTAAGAACATCTACATGGTCTACCTCGGCGTCGGTACGGTGTTGTACCTGCTGCTGGCCCTCGTTGGATCGAGCACGACAGCGCTCTATGTTGTTCTGGCTTTCATCATCATCTCGTTCTACGGTGGCGGTTTCGCGACCGTACCGGCCTACCTGCGCGACCTGTTCGGAACCTTCCAGGTGGGGGCTATCCACGGCCGGCTGCTGACGGCTTGGTCGGCGGCCGGTATCGCCGGGCCCCTCATCGTGAATTCGTTCCTGGACGCGCAGGGGGCTCCGGGTGAGTTGACCGCTGCGGCCTATCAGCCGGCCCTGCTCACCATGGTCGGGCTGCTCGTCGTCGGCTTTGTCGCGAACCTTTTCGTGCGACCGGTTGATGCCGATTATCACGAACCAGAAAAGCCGCGTGTCGGCGTAACAGTGGGGGAGGCACGCGCATGAAGGCTGTCCGCATCATCGGAGCCTGGGCGCTGGTGGGTATTCCACTGGCCTTCGGTGTTTATCAAACTCTCGCGAAGGTAACGGCGCTGTTCGGCTAAGCCCAACGGCCCGAAACTAAAAGGATAGAGTCACGCTCCAATCACTGGAGCGTGACTCTATTTTTGTATCTCCGTGTGGCGCCGATGACGGAATCTCCCAGCTTCGCGGCTGCCATTCATGCAATGATTGCGAATGGTAATGGCTAGCTAGGTTAGCTACTTCTGATCCGGGCGCAGTTTGTGTGCAAGATTTGAGATTTATACATTTCTTTCCCGGCGTGGATCGACCGAGATCAACCCAAGTTCACTCGCGGCGTGCCGGATCACCGCGATCGATCCGCGGAGACTTTCGCGGGGAGGAGATGCCCGTGGCTACCCACACCGCCCTGGACGAGCAGCGTGCTGCTGCCACTATCCTCGAAGGCATTCGCCGGGCCGACGATCTCACGGTCGCGGCCGCTCGCGACGGTGGGGCTCGGGCCGTGCGACTGCTGGCCCAGGCGGCGACCGACCCGAGCGACCAACTCACTGCCATCGCGGCGGTGCATGCCCTCGCCCAGGTCTTCGACAATTCTGCCGATGACGTTCTCGTCGTCCTGTTGCACCACGACTCGGCGTTTTTGCGCGAGCACGCGGCCTGGGCGCTCGGTACCCGGCTGCCACGCTACGACGCCATAGCAGGCCTGGTGACGCTCGTTCGCGGAGGCGGTTTCACCGGAATGCTTGCCCAGCGCACCCTGGGACAGTGGGGCTCCTCGGCCGCTTCCCAAATCGGATTGTTCCTCGAGGGCGCTCTTCTGGGCATCAGCGAGGCGCCCGCCCGCGCCCGACTGGTCGAGACCATCGGCCTCATTCCCGGCCGGGTCCCGGAACGTCTGCTACGACGCGTAGCCACCGACAACACCGAGAATCTGCACGCCCGCGTCGCTGCCGTCGCGGCATTGGGTGACCGCGCCCCGAGCACAGCCGTGGTGTCACTGTTGCGTGCGCTCTCAGAAACGGATGCCCGCTCTCCCGACAACGAGGCAAGCGACCTCGCCGCCGTCGCGCGCCTGGCCCTGTTCGACCTGACGGCGACGACCGCTTCCCGGGAGACGTGGAATCAGGGCACGACGATTGCCCAGTTATTCCTGCACGCCGACATCGACGGTGAGCTCTCCCAGGTGGGTGCCGGGGACAACGGCGGCATCGCGACCCTGCTCGTCAGGCTCGGTGATGCTCTTGTTGCCGGCTCCGCTGGGGAAAACCGGGTGATCACCATTTCGCGCGGAACCCCCGAATCGGCCCTGGACGGTCTAGCCGGTGTCGGTTCGACGCCGGCGCATTCCTTCGCAACGGTGCCATTCGTGGGCGGTGCGGTACCGTCGATCGACGCGTGGCCGCGTCGGGTCGCGGCCGAACGTGGTATTCGCCGCATTCTGCGCTCGGCCGGCGAGGTCGACGCGATCCACCTGCGCATGGCCGACGTCGGCAGCCTTGCCGCGGCGACGGTGGCTCGCGACCTGGACATTCCGGTGGTATTCACCGTGGCGCCCGACCCGCACGGCGTGATCGATTCGCTCGAATCGAGCGGCGCTCTCACCCGGGCCAACTTCGGCGCCGTCGATGCGATCGAACATTTCTGGTTTCGCGCCCGTCTCGTACAGCGCCTCGCCGCCGATGCCGCCCACACCGTGCTGTTTCCGCGACCGCAACTGCAGCAAGACATTGAGCGGCTGATCGGCATCGACGTCGGAGCGCACCCTGAGCGGCATTCCGTCATTCCCGAAGGCATCGACCTCGCGGTGATCGACCGTTCCCGCACCGATGCGCTCGGATCGCTCGGACTGACCGGCGGGAGCCTGCTGGTCGGCACTGACGCCCACGCCCGGACCGCGCTGGAACCTGCCGCCGTGGCGTTCGACCAGCTCGACACCCTGCTCCGCACCCTCCCGCCCCTGCGACGCGGCCTGCCGCTGCTGGTCAGCGTCGGACGTCTGCACCGCGTCAAGGGCATGGCCGTCCTGGTCGAGGCGTGGAACACCGATCTGGCACTACAGGCTCGCTGCAATCTGCTGATTGTGGGCGGCGACCTGGAACATCCGTCGTTCGATGAAGCTAGCGAGTTGGAGCGCATGGCCGGCACCGTGGCTGGAGGTGCTCTAGCCGATTCCGCTGCCCACGGCTTGCTGCTGGCCGGTCATCGTGCCAATGACACCGTCGCTCGCTGGCTCGCCGCGGTCCGTTACGGTCGGCCGGGCCTTGCGGCCCCGTTCGGCGTGTATGTCTGCGCGAGCATGAAAGAGGAGTTCGGAATTGCGCTGCTCGAGGCGATGGCTACGGGGCTCACCGTGGTCGCCCCCAACGGCGGCGGACCGGCGACGTACATCGAGCAGGGCGTGACGGGCGTTCTGGTCGACACCGGAGACAGTTCTGCACTGACTCGTGGCATCACGCACGCTTTCGCCCTGGCAGCCGGGGTGCACGGCGGGGAAAACGCCGCGCGGGCTCGCGCCATGGTCGCCGCCGATTTCACGATCGAGGCAATGGCCAGCACCCTCTCGGTGGTGTACCACGATGTCGCCGTGGCGATCGACCCGGTTTCCTGGGAACTGAGCGTCTCATGACGCTCCTGATCATCAGCCCGGACTACGCCTCGCACCTGTATCCGCTCGCCACGCTCGGTACCGCCTGGGCAGAAGCCGGGGAACGCGTGGTGGTCGCGAGCGGACCGGCCACGGCCGATATCGTTGCCGCTTTCGGGTTCGAACGGGAAAATCTGCAACTGGGCCGCGGCTCCAACCCCGGCACCATCCGGGTCGAGCAGCAGCCTGCGGGTGAAGACGACGCCCTGCGCGGCTTCTTCGATGCGACCCGCCGTGGCATGGTCGACACCCTGCGGTTTCAGGCCGAGGCGCGCAGCAGTGATCTGCTCTTCAACCCGGTCCAGGTCGCCCGCGAGGTGCAGCGCATCGTCGCCCGGGTGCGTCCAGACCAGGTGATCGTCGACCACCTGGCCTTCAGCGCCCGGCTCGGGCTGCTCACGGCGGGCGTCGCGCACGCGGACGTGGTGCTCGGGCATCCGTCGGCGCTGCCGGTGGGCGTGGAGGTCTACGGCTACCCGCCCGCCTGGCCCGCCGTGTTCACGCCCGAAGTTACCGAGCTGGCCCTGCTCGAGCTGCAGTGCGAGGCTGTGCGCGATGCGTTCACCGCCCAGTGGAACGACGCCCTGCTGGAGCTCGACCCGGCAGCGGCGCCGAGCCGGGACGCCTTCCAGGAGTGCGGCGACGTGCTGCTACTCAACTACCCGGCCGAACTGCACGCTCTGGCGCGCACGACTGCGCTGCCGCCACACGTGTTTCTCGGCTCTGCCGTGCGGTCCGAGGTCGTCGACCCCGAGGTTGAGGCGTGGCTGGATCAGGATTCCCTGCCCGTGGTGTACGTCAGCTTCGGAAGTTTTCTGTCGGTGCGCGGCGATGTGCTCGCGCGCGTTACCGCAGCTCTGAAGGACCTGCCGGTGCGGGTCGCCATCGCTGTCGGGGCGACGGACCCCGGTGAACTCGGGCGCATTCCTGACTCCTGGCTGGTGCGCGCTTTTCTTCCGCAGGTGCGCCTCCTGCAGGAAGCCGTCCTCGCCGTGACCCACGGCGGCAACAATTCAGTGACGGAGGCGATGACCGCCGGGGTGCCGCTGGTCGTGCTTCCGTTCTCGACCGACCAGTTCGCCGGCGCGGCCGCCCTCGATGCGGCGGGGTTCGGCACCTCATTGCCCCCCAACACCGCCACGATCCTCGATCTACGGCGCGCTTGTGAGCGGATGCTGCGCCTCGCCGGCGACCCGCGAGCGCGCCTCGATGCGCTGTCGGTGTTGCTCACCCTGCAGTCTGGAGCGTCGCGTGCCCATGCGGCGCTCACCAAGGTGCCGTCTCGGGCTTAGGTTCCCTGGTCAGTCCGGCCGGTCGACGTCAACCCCGGTGCCGAGGTCGCCACACTCGACCGCCCTAGCCGTGTGCGCCTTCAGGTACGCACCGGCGCCGGAATCACCGGCTGCAGTTGCGATGAGCGGCGCCCAGTGCGCCCGGCCGATCACGACGGGGTGGCCCGGTTGGCCGAAAAACCGCGCTTGGCGCAAGACGCCTGGCTGGCTGTTCGTGCCGATCACCCGAGTGACCGTTGCCGCGTTCAGGTCGGGCACGTCCACCGGAATGACCGCCACGGCCGTGATATCGGGTTGATCGAGGGCGCAGCGCAGACCGGTACGCAGGGAGGCGGAGAGGCCGTCGGCCCAGTCGGCAGCCTGCACCACCAGAACGGATGCCGCCGGTGGGAGCAGGGCCGCGGCCTCGGCCCCGCGCGCGCCCAGCACGACGATCACGGGAAAGCATCCGGCAGTTGTCAGTACCTCGACGGCGTGCTGAAGCCAGGATCGCCCGGCTGCGTCGCGCACGAGTGCCTTGGGCTGGCCGAAGCGCGAACCAGCCCCGGCGGCGAGCACGAGCCCGGCGACACCGCTGGGCGGGGACGGCGGCATCTGCATGCTTGCCATCGTAGGGTTTTCGGGCCGTCACCGGGCGCAGGAGGTCGGGAACCTGGGGAGCCAGGCTGCCGCTCAGCCGTGCAACAGCCGCCAGATGCGGTCGGGGGACATGGGCAGTTCCGTGGGACGGATGCCGATAGCGTCGCGGATCGCATTGGCCAGCGCCGGCGCGACCGGGTTATAGGTCGATTCGCTCATCGACTTGGCACCGTACGGCCCGAGCACGTCGTGGCTCTGTGCAAAGTACACCTCGGTGACCGGCAGATCCACGAGCTGGGGCACGTGGTAGTTGCGCAGCACCCGTGTCGTCACGGCTCCGGCGCCGTCGAGCACGACCTCCTCGAACAGGGCGGTACCGAGCGCCTGCGCGACGCCGCCCTCGATCTGCCCGCGGCACTGCTCAGGGTTCACGACGAAGCCGGCATCGGCGGCTTGAACGGATTGCAGAATGCGCACCTCGCCGGTCGCGGTGTTCACGGCCACCCGAAACGCGTGCACGTTGAAGGCGAGGGAGCGCAGCGCCCCGTCTTCGCGGCGCACGGCGGTCAGGTCGACGTCGTTCGCAGTGGCCCAGTGCATCAGGGTATCAAGCGAGACCAGTTCGGACTCTGACTCCACGGCGCGCAGCCCGTCGTGCTCGAGCTGCCAGGTCCCGGTATCGGTTCCTCTGGTCAAGCCGTGTCCGCTCCACGCCGACGCGGCTTCGACGAGCGTTTCGGCCAGCGCGGTCGCCGCGGCGAGCACGGCCTTGCCCGCCACGACGACACCGGCCGAGCCGAACGCGCCGGAGTCGTAGCCGGCGGCATCCGTATCGGAGTGCAGCAGATCGATGCGGTCCACGGTCGTGTGCAGCGCCGTCGCGGCGATCTGGGCGTGCACGGTCGTGGTGCCGTTGCCGAACTCGGTGGTGCCGACCCGCACCAGATAGCGGCCGCCCGCCACGAGCTGAACGGATGCCTGCGAGCGGTGCCCGCGTGGCGGCGTGGTGGCGATCATCGACGACGCCATGCCGGTGCCGACCCGCCACTGCAGCCCCACCGGGACGACGGCCCGATTGCCGCGTTTCAGTGCCGCTTCGGCGAGGTCGAGGCACTGGTCGAGGCCGTAGCTGCCGAAGATGAGGTCGGGGCCTTCCTCATGGGTGACCACGAGCGGGTCACCCGGCCGCACCGAGTTCAGTCGGCGCAGCTCAAACGGGTCCACGCCGAGTTCGCGGGCCAGCTCGTCGAGCGCGCATTCTATCGCGAAGATGACCTGGCCGAGGCCGTAGCCGCGGAAGGCACCCGACGGGGGATTGTTGGTGTACACACTCTGCGCATCCACTCTTTTGTTGGGCACGTTGTAGAGCGCGACGGATTCACTCGTACCGTGGAACATCACGCCGGGCGCGTGGTTGCCATAAGCGCCGGTGTCGGCGAGCACGCCCAGTTTCAGGGCGGTGAGGCGGCCGTCGCCCTGGGCTCCGACGGTCACATCGATCGTCATCGGATGCCGTACCGGCGTGATGGTGAACTCGTCGGTGCGGGTGAATTCGTATTGCACCGGGCGCCCGGTGCTGAGCACGGCGAGGGTGACGAGGTCTTCGGTGAGCAGCTCCTGCTTGCCCCCGAAGCCGCCGCCGACCCGCGCGGTGAACACGCGCACTCCGGCCGGGTCGAGGTCGAACAGGCGGCAGATCTCCTTCTGCACCAGGAATGGAACCTGCGAGCTCGTGCGCAATACCAGCCGGTCGCCGGAGAGCCAGCCCATCGTGGCGTGGGTTTCGAGGTGGGTGTGGGCGATCCGCTGGGTCTGCCAGCGACCGGAGACGATGGTGGTCGCCATCTCGAGGCCCTCGTCGACGGAGCCGAATTCGCCGTGCAACTCGGCCACGAGGTTGCGGGTCGGATCGGCCAGGCGGGAGACGACCGGGTCCTTGTCGCCGTGCACGAGCGGCGCGCCGGGCGCGCCGGCCAGTCGAGGATCGAACACGGCGTCCCGCAACTCGTATTCGACGTCAATGAGCCGGCAGGCCGCCTCGGCAATCGCCACCGAATCGGCCACGACCGCCGCCACCCGCTGCCCGCGAAAGCGCAGGGTCTGGTCAAAAACCAGGGTGTCGTCGGGGTCGTCGAAGCGGCTCTCGTGCCGCGCCGTCGAAAACAGGGTCGTGGGGGAGTCGGCGTGGGTGAACACACGGTGCACGCCCGGTAGCGCTGCAGCCTTCGCCACATTCAGAGAGCGGATGCGTGCGTGGGCATGCGGACTCCCCAGCACGGCCAGGTGCAGCAGACCGGGGATGGCCACATCGAGGGTGTACGGTTCCAGGCCGCTCACCACGCGCTCCCCGGCGATCGCGCCGGGGGAGGTGCCGACCAGACCGGCGCCCCGCGCATCCCGAGTGCGTCCGGTCGCCCGCACCGGCCCGAGGCTCGACGCCTCGGCGTGCTCGTGCCCAGGCGCGGTGTGGCAGGACCCATCCGGCGGGGTGTGCTGGCCGACGATCGAATCGGAGATCGAGCGGTAGCCGGTGCACCGGCACAGGTTTCCCTTCAGCAGTCGGGGCAGGTCGTCGACGGCCAGGGCGGCATCCGCTTCGATGGCGGCGGCGGTGACGATCATGCCCGGAGTGCAGAAGCCACACTGAAAGCCGGAAGCGTCGACGAAGCGCTGCTGTATCGGGGCCAGGTTGCCGGGCTGGCCGAGACCGGCCGCCGTCGTGATCTGCTTTCCGACTGCCCGGTGCGCCGGGTAGATGCAGGAATGCACGGGCGTGCCGTCGACCTGCACCGTGCAGGCGCCGCAATCGCCGGTGTCGCACCCCTTCTTCACCTCGAAGTGCTCGTGCTCGCGCAGCAGGGTGCGCAGGCACTGGCCGGGAGCCGGCGTCGCCTCGACCCGGGTGCCATTGACCTCAAAGGTCATGGCGCCGGTCTCTTCGATTTTCGCCTGTTCCAGCGTCATGCGCGGCCTCCGGCCAGTTCGAGTTCGACGCGAATCTCTTCGCCGAGCAGTAGACCCATCGCGCGTCGCCAGTCGGCGGCGCCGTGGGCATCCGTGAACCAGCAGTCGATCGTGTTGATATCGCGGGCGAGGACGTGGGCGGTGGGTAGCGCCGAGTAGCGCAGCTGCACCGGGCGCAGCGTCGCTGCCGTCACCGTGAGCACGAAAGCACCGACCGCGTCGAGCCGTCCGGCGAGCACCGCGCCCGAGCGCCCGAGCGGCGACAGGGCAATCTTGCGATAGGCCGTCTGCGCGTGCAGCGAGGCGAGCGGCACGTGGATCGAGCGCAAAACATCGCCGTCGGCGAGCACATTGGTCATGTCGCCGGTCACGAACGAGCGGGCCGGCACGACGTCGTCGCTACCGTCAGCCCGCCAGACCAGCAGTTCGGCGTCGAGCGCGACCGCGAGGGTGATCATGGGGCCGGCCGGGAGGGAGGTGGCCAGGTTACCGCCGACCGTCGCCACGTTCCACACCTTAAAGGAGCCGTACAGGGCCGTGCAGCACTGATAGAACAACGGATGCGCCGCCCAGCCGTTCTGCAGCGGCAGCCGGGAGAGCTCGGCCACCGTACAGGTCGCACCGATAACGAGACCATCGTCGGTCACCGTGAGGGCGGGCCAGTCGAAGGTCTGCAGGTCGATGAGACCGGTGAGATGTGTGCGCGGGTCGGCGTACAGCTCGGATCCGCCGGCCAGCGGCACGACGGTCGGCCCGAGCGCGTCGAGGTCGCTGCGCTGACGAGCAGGGATGACGTGTGTCACGGTGTTGAGGTCCATGGTTGTCTCCGTCGGATGCCGTGGAGCCACCTTGAGAGGCGGTGGCGCATCCGTGCGAGCGGCTCTGGGCGCACGGTCTGAGGGCCCGAGCGCGTGTCGGATGTTCTGCCGAAGCCCACGCCGAGTCTTGGCAAATACTACCGCGTGGGAGCCGTGCATTTGCTCCGGCGCTGGTACCCGGTTGAGACTGCCGTCGCCACTCGGAAACCGGTCGATTCACAGCCGACGATGTCAGGATTAGTCACCTTTCGACGGTGGGAGACCGAGATGACCGCTGCCCCAACCCCCGATCACACAATGCCGATCGCAAACCCGACTACCGACTCATCCGCACGCGTTCCCGACCATTTCGACGTGGTGGTGATCGGTGCCGGCCCGGCGGGGACTGCTGCAGCCCTGCGCGCCGCCGAGCTCGGGGCATCCGTCGCCATCTGCGAGTCTGATCGCCTCGGGGGCACGTGCGTGAATACCGGATGCGTGCCCACCCGGGTGCTCGCCAAAACAGCGCGGCTCATGCGGGAGATCCGAACCGCCGACGCGTATGGCATCTCGGTGACTGAACGCCCCATCGACTGGCCGGCCACGGTCGCCCGCGTCCGGGAGACCGTCGACCGGGTGCGGTCACTGAAAAACGAGGCGACCCGCTTTGCCGACGCCGGCGTTCAACTCATTCTCGAAGGGCGCGCCCGCTTTGTGGATCCGTCCACGATCATGCTCGAGACGGGGCGCACGATTACGGCCGGCGCAGTGCTGGTGTGCGTGGGTGGTCATTCCCGACGTCTGCCCGTGCCGGGAGCCGAACTCGCGATGGTACCGGAGCACGTACTCGACCTGCCGAGCATTCCCGTGCGCCTCGCCGTGATCGGCGGAGGGAACACCGGTGCGCAGCTGGTCACCGTGTTCAGTTCGTTCGGCTCCGCTGTCACCTTGCTCGACGTCGCAGACCGGGTGCTCGCCACATCCGATCAGTCCGTCTCGCAGGCCGTCGCCGACGCCTTCGTCGAGCAGGGCATCGCGCTTCGCCTCGGCATTGAGGGAATCGGCGGGCTTGAACGAGCCTCCGACGGCTCGATCACGCTGACCTGGCACGAGGACGGCCGCACCGTAGCGGGCAGCTTCGACGCGGTGATGATGGCAACCGGCTGGCCGGCGGATGTCGACGACCTCGGCCTCGAAACAGCCGGCGTGGTCACGAGCCGTTCGTCTATCCCGGTCGATGCGGATTTTCGCAGTTCAGTACCGCACATCTTCGCCGTCGGCGATGCCAACGGCCGGGACATGCTCGTGCAGGCCGCACAGTTCGAAGGAGAGGCCGCAGCCGAGAACGCCGTGTTGGACGCCACCCGGCGCTCGCCGCATCACTTGCTTCCTGCGGGTGGGTTCACCGATCCCGACTACGCAGGTGTCGGCCTGACCGAGGTTGAGGCCCGGCAACGCGACGAGCTCTGCGTCGTAGCGGTGGTGCCCTATTCGCTCCTGGATCGCGCGGTGATCGACGATCGCCAACGGGGATTTCTGAAGCTCATCACTGACCGCCGGCGTGAGCTCATTCTTGGCGCCCACTCGGTCGGCGAGAACGCCGTGGAGGTCATTCAATCCGTCACTACGGCAATGGCCGCCGGAATCGATGTGGCTACGCTAGCCAACGTACGGTTCGCCTACCCCACCTACAGCGCAGTGATCGGACTCGCTGCACGGGCTCTGCTGGCCGAGCACGCTGATCGCTCACCGATACCCCTCATTCACACGTCGATCGCGTAGACGAGTTCCTCCTGCAGCATCCCGAGCCATTCGTAGAGTTCGCGCAAAAAAGGCATGTCTTCGGTCGTCAGGTGCACGTCACCATCGGGGGAGATCTGCAGCCGGTCGGCGAGGGTCAGCCGCAGGTCGGTGAGGCTGCGCAGCCAGGCCTGCACGGTGTCGGGGTCGAGCGGGATCGTGATCGGCTGGCGATCATCGGTGTTCGTGTCGGTGTCTGGGTTCGCGCGCGAAGCCGAAGCAGCGCCCGGGCCGGTGGCATCCGCTTCGCTGGTCTCGCTGACACCGAGCGAGTCCCGCACGACCTGGGCATTTTGCGCCTTGCGTTCGAGGAGACCGGGGGCCGTGAAGCGACGAAACTCAGCCGCCGCTTCGTCGTCGTCGCGGTAGGCGTCGGGGAGCAGCCGGCCGAAGACTGCGTCACTGGCCGCGAGCTCCGGGTCAGCGGAGCCAGCATTGAGCATCTCCAACAGCTGCGTGATGGCCAGACCCAGCAGGTCCGCCTCGATCGGCTCGAAGTGGCCGAGCAGCACGCCGGACTCCTGCATGGTGAACCACCGCATGACGGTCATTCCTCCGCCTTGGCCAGCGTCGCCCAGAGACCGTAGCCGTGCATGGCTTCGACGTGGCGTTCCATCGATTCACGGTTGCCGGTAGCCACGACGGCCCGGCCGTTGTTGTGCACCTGCAGCATGAGTCGTTCGGCGTGCTTGGGGGTGACTCCGAAGTAGCTGCGAAACACGTAGGCGACATACGACATGAGATTGACCGGGTCGTCCCAGACCAGGGTCACCCACGGTCGGTCGAGTGACACCTCCTCGCGCAGCTCGGTGTGTTCGGCAGTCTTGGTCACCCCTTAAGCCTCACACGCTCCCGCCGGGTTTTCCACCGCGGGGTCATACTTGCAGCCCGCGGCGCCCGGGTTCGGGGGCGAGGGAATATCCTTGGGGTATGACGTCTTCCGCACCATCGTCCGCGAGTTCCGCAGTCCCCGGCGCGCTGCACCCTGAGTTGGCCCCGTTGACCAACATCGACGTTGAGCGCATTCGCAACGACTTCCCGGTGCTGCACCAGACGGTGAACGGGCATCCGCTCACCTATCTCGACTCGGGCGCCACCTCGCAGAATCCGATCAGCGTGCTGGAAGCGGAGCAGGAATACTACGAGCAGCGCAACGCCGCCGTGCACCGCGGCGCCCACACCCTCGCCGTCGAGGCCACCGAGGCCTTCGAAGCGGCTCGCGAGAAAGTGGCCGCGTTCGTCGGCGCCGAGACCGACGAGATCGTCTGGACCTCCAACGCCACCGAGGCCATCAACCTGCTGGCGTACAGCTTCTCCAACGCCTCGCTCGGGCTGGGCGGCCCGGCGGCCCGCCGGTTCAGCCTCGGTTCCGGCGACGAGATCGTGGTCACCGAGATGGAACACCACGCCAACCTCATACCCTGGCAGCAACTCGCGCTGCGCACCGGCGCTACCCTGCGTTTCATTCCCGTACTCGATGATGGCAGCCTCGATCTGCTGGCCGCAGCGGATGTCGTCGGTCAACACACACGACTGCTCGCCTTCACTCATGGCTCGAACGTCACCGGAATCATCAACCCGGTCGCCGAACTCGTGGCGCTGGCTCGTAAAGTCGGGGCCCTGGTCGTGTTGGACGCCTGCCAGACGGTGCCACACCTGCCGGTCGACGTGCAGGCGCTCGATGTGGACTTCGCCGTCTTCTCCGGCCACAAGATGCTCGGCCCGACGGGCATCGGCGTGCTCTTCGGCAAGGCAGAACTGCTCGCCGACATGCCGCCTTTTCTCACCGGCGGATCGATGATCACAACGGTGAACATGCAGGCCGCCGAATTTCTGGCACCGCCGCAACGCTTCGAAGCCGGCACCCAGCGCATCTCACAGGCGATCGCGCTGGCCGCAGCCGTAGACTACCTGAGCGAAACCGGCATGGATCGGGTCGCTGCCTGGGAGGCCCAGCTCGGCCAGCGCCTGGTCGCGGGGCTCGCCGAAATTGGCGGCGTGCGCCTGCTCGGACCCGGCGTCGGCGTGGAACGGCTCGGCCTCGCCGCCGTCGATGTCGCGGGTGTGCACGCGCACGATGTGGGCCAGTTTCTCGACGATGCCGGTATCGCCGTGCGGGTCGGCCATCACTGCGCGCAGCCGCTGCATCGCCGACTGGGCGTGACCGCGTCCACCCGGGCGAGCACCTATCTCTACAACACCACCGACGAGGTCGACCTGTTTCTGGCCACCCTCGCCGAAGTCGCCCCCTTCTTCGGCGTCAGCGCAGGAGCCACCCGATGAGCGACCTGCAAAGCCTGTACCAGACCATTATTCTGGAACACTCCAAGGAGCGGCACGGAGCGGCCTTGCTCACGCCGCTGGCCGAGGCCGTGTCCCGCGGCGCCGCGAGCGGTTTGAGCGTGGCCGAATCGCACCAGATCAACACCACCTGCGGTGACGAGGTCACCCTGCGCGTCTCGATCGCCGCCGGAACGGTCACCGACCTGGTCTGGAGCGGCGAGGGCTGCTCGATCTCGCAGGCATCCGCTTCGATTCTCACCGACACCCTGCGCGGCCTCAGCACGGACGAGGCACGCGCTTTGCTCGACAACTTTCGCGAGATGCTGCGCTCCCGCGGCAAGATCGAGCCGGACGAAGAGATTCTCGGGGATGCCGCCGCCTTCGGGGGAGTGTCGCGCTACCCCGCCAGGGTCAAGTGCGCCATGCTGCCCTGGGTCGCCTTCGAGGCTGCCCTGATCGAGACCGAGTCGCGCTAGCAGCGCACAGCTGACCTGACGACGGAACGCGTGGCGTTGCCGATTCATCCTCGTGCCTGACAGGGTGAATGTAGAAAGCCGATAGATGACGTACCGCAGCTAGAACGGGGCGGTGTCGCCAGCTTGGTTGGGGTCGTCGGGGGTGAGGACCGCGAGGTCGGCCCAAACGTCGATGGGCCGCTGCACGGTGCTAGTGGCGGGGATGTATTCGCTTGTGGCGGAGTTCGGGCCCAGGCGAGTGGCGGGGTGGGTGGCGTAGTGTTTGCCGGCGGGGCTGGTCCAGTGCAGGACACCGTCCGGGGTCTGCTGTGCGGTCCATCCGGTCTCTGTTTTGAGTCGGTGGCCGCGTTTGCACAGGTGGGCGAGGTTGTTCCAGCGGGTTTCGCCGTTGTATTGCC
The DNA here is from genome assembly GCF_004402825.1 of Cryobacterium sp. Hz9. NCBI lineage: Bacteria > Bacillati > Actinomycetota > Actinomycetes > Micrococcales > Microbacteriaceae > Cryobacterium > Cryobacterium sp. Hz9. The sequence continues at coordinate 241,239 of NZ_SOFC01000021.1, read as the reverse complement.
AGTCGTGGGTGTGGTCGATTTCGCTGTGCCGTGCTTGTCGGGTGCAGCCGGGGAAACGGCAGGTGCCGTCGCGAATCTCGAGCCATTTTTTCAGGTCGGCGGGGACTTTATAGCGGGTTTTGCCGACGCTGAGGACCGCGCTGGTCTCGGGGTGGATCAGGATCCGGGTGAAGCTTTTCGCGGTGGCGGCGACGCGGCGGGCGGTTTCGGCGTTGATCGGGCCGAAGCCGTCAAGGGTGCCAGGCGCCTCGCTGTGGCCCATCAGCGTCAGCACCGGCACGGTCACGTTCACCAACCCCTGCACCCCGGCGCCGAGTCCGGTCTCCGTCACTCCCGTCAGCAGCAGGTCGACGGCGACGTCGAGGCGTTGCTGGCCGAGATGGCGGTTGTCGACGGGCTCCAGTGCGGCAGCGTTGTGCAGGCTGCGCGCGAGGGTGTCGACGCGGTCAGTGATCGCGGCGGCGTCTTCCTGGCTGAGGGTCAGTTCAAGGCAGGCCATTCCGTCCCGGGCGGGCATGACCGAGAAGCAGCGTTGGCTGAGCGCCTTCTTGTGCCGGGTGACGATGGATTCCGGGTGGGAGAGTTCCCGCACTGTGACGGCCCGCTTCTTCAACTGCCCCACCGTCAGGTCTTCAGAACCAGTGAGCGCCTCGGCTTCGAATGCGGCCCAGCTATCGGCGGGCAGGGACAGCGCGTTGTCGACGATGACCTCCACGTGCCGGTAACTGATCAGCCCCGCGGCAAGCCGGGCGCGGGTGGCGGGCAGGTCGTGCTGCAACGTCTTGCTCACACAGAGCAGGTTGCGTGCGGTATTTTCGTGCACGCGAAGCAGACAGCCGAGTTCGGCGACGAGGCCTTCCTCGGCGGCTTGCGTCTCCGACCAGCGCTGCAACGGCCGGCCCTGTTCGCCGGCCGCTTGTGCTTGCTGCGTCAGCATCACCCGCGCCAGCGGGCGCCCGGTCACGGCAGTGCTAGCCACCCTGCGTGCGAGGTCGTCGATCGCGGTCGCCCGCGCGGCGTGGGCCCGGTTGATGGTGAGGTCACACTCCCGCACGGCGTCGAGCAGCCGCACCTGCTCCGCATCGACGGGGCGCGCCTTCCAGTCCTGCAGGGAGGCCTCGACCACGTAGTTCAAAGCCTGCACCCCCGATATCGTCTTGCGCCCGGCCGACCGCCGCGTCTCCGGGCGCCTGCCGGGCACAATCCCCGCCGCCGCCATCTCGGCCGCCCACTCCGCACGTTCGGCAGCAGTCACCACGGCTCGGGCGTCAACCGCGGCATTCTCCGCCGCGAGGGCTGCGGACTCGACGGCGGAGGCGGACTCGGTGGACTCCGCGCCGCTTCTTCTCGCCATAGCAACTTCGGCAGGCTCGTGAGCGGCTTTACCAGTGCCTTGAGGTTTACCAGTGCCGTGAGGTTTACCAGTGCCGTGAGGTTTACCAGTGTCTTCAGGTTTGCCAGTGCCTTGAACGGCCGCGCGGCTCGCGCTGGGAGGCTCCGAGTTTGGAGGTGGATCGTCGTTGATCGCCATAAGATCATTATCTCACGGATCGAACAAAAAAACGATACTCGCTCAAGTTTCATCGCAAAATATCGACTTGAGTCTCGTACTCAATTGCTAATCACGCACCCGTGGCAGATTGTCTACTCGAGCAGAAAAGGCGCAGAAACTAGCGGTCCGTAGTACCGAGCTCGGCGTGCAGCGGCCAATCCTGATCATCAAGGATGAGCTGTGCGCAGGCACCGGTGCGAGCATTGACCACGATGGGAGCCATCAGGTTCACCGTCGTTGTGCTCTCGCCGGGGTTGACGACTACGAGCACGAGGGCGTCGTCGGGCGTCGTCAGAGACAGCGCGATCGACTGCTCGCTCGAGATCGTCGGGGTGTAGTTCGGCAGAAAAATGGCCGCATCGAGCACGAACAGGCGCGTGGCGGGCTGAGCGGATGCCTGCAGGGAGTACAGCCCGGCGGCCCCCTCGATCTCGTTGAGCACGAAGTCGGTGAGCGGCGCCAGCCCTGGCGGGGAAGAGACGAAGCTGAGGGTGGGGCTGGTGAGAGTCGTGCTCATGAAAGAAAGTCCATCAGGGTTGGTTGGAGTACACGGGCGGTAACGGCGAGGGCGGCCTGATAGGTCACTTCCTGCAGTTTCAGATCGATGATGACTTGGCCGAGGTCGGCGTCCTCGATGCCGGACCGCTGGGCATCCAGTGTGCCGCTCTTTTCGAGCAAGGTCGATTGAGCGCGTTCCATTTGCACCTGGCGGGCGCCGATCTCGCTATGCTGACCGGTCATGATGGCCATCCGTTCGTCGAGACCTTCGAGGCGGGCGCCCACGTTGATCGAGGTGTCGGTTGAGCGCAGGTCGGCGACGATATCGTCGAGCAGCGTGAACACCGAGGCGTTCGCGGTGCCGAAAATGGTGCCACCGTCGGCATCGACCCGCACGGTGCTGGTAGCACTGATGCGACGCTCGACGCTGCCGGTGCCACTTTCATAGTCGTAGATTTTTGGGTTCGTACCCTGAACGGTGAATGCCGTCGGCTCATTCGAGTTGCCGGCAAAGACGCTGCGCCCGAGAAATTTTGTGTTCGCCTGCGACAGCAGGTCGGTCTTGAGGCCCTCGACCTCGATCGCGATGGCGTTTTTGGCCGTTGCCGAGAGTGAGCCGGAGTTCGCTCCCTGCACGGTGAGGTCACGCACGCGGTTCATGATGTCTGACACCGAACTGAGCGACGATTCGATCGTGGTGAGCCAGTCGTTACCGTTGTCGGCATTGGCGCTGTACTGGTCGACCGCACGCATCTCGGCGCGCACCGCCATCGCCGCGGCGGCAGCCGTGGGGTCGTCGGAGGAACGGTTGATGGATTTGAGCGTGCTCGCCTTTTCCTGGAGCCGGGCGAGGTGCGTCATATTTTCTTGCAGGTTGCGCTGGGCGGCGCGCATCTGCGTCTGGGTGGTCACTCTCTCGACCATGGGTTATCTCCCGACCAATCCGGTGCGGTTGATCAGGGTGTCGAGCATCTCGTCGACGGCCGTCATCATGCGCGCCGCGCCCTGGTAGGCGTGCTGGAACATGAGCAGGTTCACGTTCTCCTCGTCGAGGTCCACCGACGAGTTGGCGAGCTGCTGGTTGGCTGCCCCCGACGCCGTCGCGCTGGCCAGCGCCGCCGATTGCAGCTCGGTCTGCGTGAGCACGCCGGTCTTCGTGACGAAATCCGACCAGGTGGTACTCGGCGAGACAATGGCGCTGCCATCCGCGGCGAATCCCGCGCCGAGCTGGGCGATGGCATCCGCTATCGAACCGTCGTAGGCGCCGGTGCCTTCGGCACGCAAGGCCAGGTCAGCGGATCTCGTCGGCACGACACTGAGACCCGTCGCTTCGGGTGCACCTGAAGCGAAGGTAAAGAACTTCAACCCGGTGGCATCGGTTTGCGTATACCCGGTTGTATAGATGGCGTTGACCTTGGTGGCCAGATCGCTCGCGAATGAGTTGTATGAGGTCGCAGCCTCGGCCAGAGCGCCACCGGCACCGTTACCTGCAGCAGGAGCGAGTAGTGACAGCGCCCCGGCGATTTCACCTGCGTCCATCGTGACGGGGGTGTTGGCGTTATCCGTCCACTCGAGCTGCACCGACTTGTTGTCCTGCATGACCCGTGCACCGGTAACGCTCAGTTGATGAGTCGTGCCGCCGGAGACGAGCGCGTTGCCGCCCACCAGCACGTTCACCGTGCCGTCGGCCTGCTCGGTGACGGTCGCGCCGGTGAGGGCGGCGATCGTGGTGGTGAGGCTGGTGCGCTGGTCGAGCAGTTCGTTGGCGGTACCGCCGGTTGCGAGGGTCTGGCGAATCTGCACGTTGAGCGCGGCGACCTGGGTGGCCGCGCCGTTGAGTTCGGAAACCATATTGTCCAGGTCGCTGCGCACCGATGACCACTCGTCGGAGACGGCCTGGTAGCCCTCGGAGATCTGGGTCAGCAATTCGCCGGCGGTGCCGAGCAGCAGCGCGGCGGGCGCTGCGGTGTCGGTGCCATTGGCGAGCGTCTGCCAGCCGGCCCAGAATTCATCGAGCTTGGCCGAGATGCCGTCTTCGCCGGGTTCGTTGAGTGAGTCCTCGACCGAGGCCAGCGCGTTGGCGCGCACCGCCGTGTAGCCAGCGGTCGCGGCGGTGGCTCGAACCCGGGCATCCAGTTGGGCACTGGCGAGGCGAATGATGCCGTCGAGGGCAACGCCTTCGCCGACCCGAGCGCCCTGGGTGAAGACGCCGGTCGACGCAGTGGCGCCGAGAGCGGAGGTTGATACTCGCTGTCGGGTGTAGCCATCCGTGTTGGCGTTGGCAATGTTCTGCCCGACCACGTTGAGACCCTGGCGCGCGGCGACAAGGCCGGTGTACGCGGTGTTCAAACCACCAAAAGTGCTCACCGTGTTCTCCGATCTTCTCGTTGGGCGTTCGAATTCAAAGGTTGCGGTCGAAAATGCGCGCAGCTGTCACGGGTTCACCGGTGGTGCCGCTGGCATCGTAGGTCTTGGGATTGGCGCTGACCGTGGCCATCGTCTCCTGCGCGGAGCGGGCCGCCGCACGAATAAATCGTTCGTTGGTGTCGCGCAGTTCTTTGATCTGGGTGGTGAGATCGCCCATGGCTTTGAGGTGTGCGGCGAAGATCTCGCCCCACGGCCCGGCGGGAGCATGAGCGCCGAGTTCGCGCAGCGTGGCATTCTCGGTCGTTCCCCACTGGGGGGCGAGGGCGGCTACCTCGATGGAACGGCCGAGTCCAGCTTCACGCACGAGGGTCATGACCTGTTCGACCTCGCGGGTGGCGTGCTGGAGCCAGCGGCTCTTGCCTTCCTGCAACAGCAGGTGTTCCTCTTCGAGTTTGAAGACGAGCAGCTCGAGCAGCTCCCGTTCGCGCCAGAGCAGCGCAGATAGTTCGTTGGCGCCCATGACTCCTCCGTTCACCATTCTTGTCTCAGCCGATGCCACACGGGCGCGCGCACTCCAGCCGATTCGTAGCCACTATCGGCATGAATAACCGCTCGGTTAGCTAATTCTGGCCGCAATGTTGCCGCGATAAGTGCGGGTGTCCCCTAAAGATAGGACCCAAATGTTGCGAATGGAGCTTGTTTTGGTACCCATTTACCCATCTCTGGGGGTAGCTTGTACAGCGAGGCTGTTGTGCCTCGCGCGGGGGTGAACAGCACACACACCGTGAATGGGGTCAGCCAAGGTTCGGGGGGTTGCAGTGAATCGAGCAGATCGCAACACCCTCGTCGTCGAAAACCTGCCGCTGGTCGGCTACCTCGTCTCGGAACTCTGGGCCAAGGCGCGCCACCTGTCGCGCGACGATCTGGCGTCGGCCGGCGCTGTGGCCCTGATCACATCAGCGGATGCCTTCAACCCTGCCCTCGGGGTTCCCTTCGGAGCCTTCGCCCGCCGACGCATCATTGGCGCTTTCGCCGACGAGATGCGCTCGAGCGACTGGGCCACCCGCTCGGCCCGTCGCCGCATCAAAGAAACTTTGGCCGTGCAGGAGACCCTCGCGGCAGCGCTCGGACGCACTCCGAACGTGAACGAGATCGCCGACGCCCTCGGCGTCGACCGCGAGACGGCGGCGGCCGGCCTGGCCGACGCCGCCCGCACCCTGTCGGCCCTCGACGACACGACCGCAGAATTTCTCGTGGCCGACACCGCCATGCCCGAAGAATCGCTGCTCTCCACCGAACGCCTCGTCTATTTGCGGGCGGCCATCACGGCCCTGCCCGAAAAGATGCGTGCCATCGTCGAGCAGATCTACTTCGACGATCGCCCGGTCAAGGACATCGCCGCCGAGCTCGGAACCACGCACTCGGCCGTCTCTCAAATGCGGGCCGAGGCCATCCGGCTACTGCGCGACGGACTCAGCACGCACTACGCCGATGAGGCCGAGACCGCGGCCGCGTATCAACCGCAATCGCGCATTGCTCCGGCCCGCCAAGGGGCCTACCTCGCTCGCCTCGCCGAACTCGCCACGGTGGGAATGACGCGTGCCGCCGATCACCTGCACCTCGACAACAAGGAACGCGCAGTCTCCTGACTGTGCAGTACTCTTTCCGCTGGCCCATGGATGGGCCAGCTGCGCACCACCTCACGGAAGAAACCATTATGAGCATGCAGATCAACACCAACACCTCAGCGTCAGACGCGTACCTCACGCTGGCCGCGACACAGACTCAGCTGACGCAGCCAACCGTCGCTATTACGAGTGGACTCGCTTCGACCGAGCCAGCCGTCACCGAGCCGGCAGTCACCGAGCCGGCCGTCATCGCCGACAGCGTCAATTTCGAGGGCAAGACCCGTGCGGTTTCGGCCGAGAACGCCCTGGCCGCCGCATCCCGCCTGACCAACAACGCCATGGCCGAGCAGATGGTAGACCTCACCCGCGTGAGTATCCTCACGCAGCCGGTCACTGCGGTCTCCGCCCAAGCCAACCAGTCGAACTCCGACGTGCTGCAGTTACTGCGCCCCGCCGCATAGCCGCTACCGCGCTTGACCGGCAGCGGATGTCGCCAGCGTCGTGCCATCCATGCTGACCGTTGCAGAATTGCTCGCCCTGCCGTTGGAACGGCGGTGGCTTGATTCTGCAACGGTCTATTTTTATTCGCGACACCTCGCGCAAGGAGTGGGGGCGATTCGTTGAATTTACGAAATCAGTTCACCCAGATTTCTAACCCGCTATCGCAATCGGTCGATAGCTCATGGTGCTGGCCCATGGATGGGCCGGCGTACTTTGACCCAATCACGGAGGATTCATCATGGGCATGCAGGTAAACACCAACATTGCGGCGAACAACGCGTACCGCAACCTGGCAACAACACAGAACGACCTGTCGAAGTCGCTGGAGAAGCTCTCCAGTGGCCTGCGCATCAACCGTGCAGCGGATGACGCGGCCGGCCTCACCATCTCAGAAGGCCTGAAGTCGCAGGTCGGTGGCCTCACCGTCGCCAGCCGCAATGCCCAGGACGCCATCAGCGTCATCCAGACCGCTGAAGGTTCGCTCAACGAGGTGCAGTCCATTCTGCAGCGCGTTCGTGACCTCGCTGTTCAGGCCGGTAACGACTCGAACAACTCCGATTCGCGTATCGCCATTCAGACGGAAGTTACAGCCCTTACGGATGAACTTGACCGCATCGGCAAGTCGACCAACTTCAACGGCAGGGCTCTCCTTGACGGGACCGCGTCGCTGAGCTTCCAGATCGGGGCCAATGGTAACGCTGTGAACGACCGCATTGCCGTGGATCTGACAGGCACGGATGTCGACGCACTTGCCGCGCGCCTCACGACCGGTGTCGCGGGCGGAAAGATGGATGTACTCACGCCGAGCACCGTTGCTGAAGGCGATCAGACGTTCACCATCACCAACGCTGATGGTAGCTCGAGCCCGGCAGTTGCCAAACTCGGCGCAGCCGGATCCTATGACACTGTTCAGGAGCTTGCCACGGCCATGAACGCGCAGGAGAGCTTTAGCTCCCTTGCAAAAGCTACGGTGGACTCTGACAACAAGTTGGTTGTCACCGCCAACAACGGTGGTGCAATCACTCACTTGGCTAGCAACGGAATCGGTGAGGCTACAACTACTGGGGTTGTGGATCTTGACTTCACTTCCGCTGCGGGTGCTGCGCGAGCCATCGGAGTCATCGACACGGAGCTTAAGGCCATCTCGACCTCGCGCGCCGAGCTCGGTGCCGTGCAGAACCGGTTCGAGAGCGTCATCAAGAACCTGGCCGTCTCCAAGGAGAACCTCACCGCTGCCGGATCGCGTATTCGCGACACCGACATGGCTGAAGAGATGGTCAAGTACACCCGTGCGAACATCCTGTCGCAGGCCGGTACCGCCATGCTCGCGCAGGCGAACCAGAGCAACTCGGGCGTTCTGCAGCTGCTTCAGTAACACCCGCTCAACCGCTCAACCAGATCGATCCTGATCTGAGCTTGGTGGCAGCCGAGGCGCATTCTGAACAAGCGTCCCGGCTGCCGCCAGGCTTTTTCACACCAGCACGCGCATCCGCTTTATCAGGATGCACCAGAGTACGAACCAAGAGAAGGTCACGTCATGTCTCTCGCAGTCGATGGCCTGATCAGCGGCCTGGACACCACGTCGCTCATCAACTCGCTGATGACCCTCGAAGCCGGCCCGCAGAGTCAGCTGAAGGCCAGGGTTACCAGCTCGAACACCCTGGTAACGGCGCTCCAGGGGTTGAATACCTCGATCGCCTCACTCGCCACCCTCGCCGCGAAGGCGACCGCTCCCGACGCGCTCGACCTCTACTCGGCGAAGAGTAGCTCCCCAGGCGTCACCGTTTCGGCCGGGGCAACGGCTACCGGCGGCGAGATCGACATCGTCGTCGACAAGCTCGCTCAGGGCCAAGTATCGGTCTCCAGCGCGGTAGCTGCCTGGCCCGGTTCCAACTTCTCGATCACCAACACGGCGTCGGGCGTGGCCACCGTCATTTCTGCCGGATCGTCGAGACTGGACGACGTCATCACGGCCGTGAATGCCTCCGATGCCGGCGTTAAAGCGGTGAAGGTGGCCGCCGGCACAGACAGCAGCGGCAACGCCCTCTATCGCGTGCAATTCACCGCGACGTCGACCGGCGTCTCCAGCGCATTCACCTTCACCTTCGACCCGTCCGATCCGGCGACCGATCCAACGATGACCCAGATCAAGGGCGCGCAGGATGCCTCGGTGCGGCTGTGGGCCAATACCGGCGCTCAGCAGACGATCACCTCAGCGACCAACACCTTCAGGGACCTCCTGCCGGGAGTCTCGGTGACGGCATCCGCTGTGTCAACCGAACCGGTGACCGTGAGCGTCACCCGCAACGATGCCGCGGTGAGCACCATCGCTTCTGACCTGGTGAGCGCGCTCAACGGGGTCTTTGCTCTCATCTCGACGAAATCCGCCGTGGTCAACAGCACGGATTCCACCGGAAAGGCCGTGCTGTCGGCGGGGGTCTTCACTGGAGACAGCACCGTGCGCGACGTGAAGCAGTCGATTTTGAACGCGGCCTCGGCCCCGGTCGGCGGCAACTCTCCGTCGCAAATTGGCATCAGCATCACGAAGTCCGGCACGCTCGAATTTGATTCAGTCAAGTTCGCCGCCGCGATGGCCAAGGACCCCGACTATGTCAAGGGCGTGCTGATCGAGATCGCCGCGCGCGTGGGGGCAGCGGCGGAGAACGCCTCCGACAAGTACGACGGCATGATCACGTCGAAGATCACCGGGCAGGAGTCTCTCGTGAAGAGCCTCGGCACCCAGATCGACAGCTGGGACCTACGACTGGCATCGCGCCGGTCTACCCTGGAACGCACCTACGCCGCGATGGAAGTACAGCTCAGCAACATGAACGCCCAGTCCGCCTGGCTCACCGCCCAGGTGAGTGGCCTCAACAGCGCGAACGGAAAATGATGACTATGACAATGGGAACCAACGCCCAGCGCTCGCGCTACAACCGCGATGCCGTGCTCTCGGCCACCCCGGTTCGGCTACTCACGATGCTCTACGACCGCCTCTTGCTCGACCTGAACCGCGCCGAAGCGGCCCAGCAACGCCAGGACTGGCAGATGGCGTCGGACAACCTGATTCACGCCCAGGCCATCGTGTCAGAGCTCAGCACCTCGCTCAACGTCGAAGCCTGGGACGGCGGCGAAGGACTCTTCTCGCTCTACACCTACGTCTCGACCGCCATGGTCAGCGCCAATTCCTTTCGCGACGCGACCCGCACCCGCGAGTGCATCGCCCTGCTTGAACCGTTGCGCCTCACCTGGCACGAAGCGGCCGAGCTGTTGCCGGCCGCGCCGGCGCCGGCCGCCCGCCGAAGCGGCGAGCTCGGCATTGGCTAAGACCGCTACAACGGATGCCGCCACCCGCGCCGCATGGGCGGGTGCGCTCGACGCGCTCGAACTGTCGCTCGACACCGCTGCCCGGTCAATGGGCCCGGCAGATGCTGGGGGAGCCCCCGAGCCCCTGACCGCCTGGACACCGCCCGTTGCGCTGGGGCTCCTGCCGGTCGACTTCGCCGAGAGGGCACAGGATCTGCTCACCAACCAGCGGAAACTTATCGGCGAGCTGGAACAGGCCCGCAGCCTCACCCGCAAGCACCTCACGGCGGTGCGATCGGTGCCTCCGGAGCGCGACGCGCGGGCATCTGTTTATTTGGATGTGAACGGTTGACCCCCGTCTGAGGGTAGTTAAACACCGGCGACACGCCGTAGCGCAACAAACTGGGGAAATGTTCCTGCAAACTCCTAACGCTTCTGTCGGGATGGTCGATAGCAAGGACTGAGCACGGATTGCTCATCACCGGGCCACGGATCGGCCGTCTTGTCTTTGTCGACGAAGCGGGTACTCATGCTGGATTCCGTGACCTCCCTGGCCCTCACGAGCGCCCTGGACGGCCTCGCACTGCGCCAGCGCACCATCGCGAGCAACATCGCCAACATCAACACCCCCGACTACCACGCCAAGGTCGTCTCGTTCGAGAATGCGCTGGCCAAATCGGTGGCTGACGGCAACGGTGTTTCGGCCGCCACGACCGAGCGCTCACTCGAACCGACGCTGCTCAACGGCAACAACGTGAACCTCGACACCGAGACCCTCGCCAACATCGATGCTTTGCTGCGCTACCAGTTCGCGGCCAAGGCGGTCGAGGGCCCGGTCTCGTCGATTCGCGCCGCAATGAAGACCGCCTGATGGTCGACGCTATCGGCATCGCCGGCAGTGGAATGACCCTGCACCGCAAGTGGCTCGACGCCATCGCCGACAACCTCGCCAATGCCAACACCGCCACAGCGACCGACAACGCCGTCTTTCAGGAACGTTACATCGTGGCGCAGGAAGGTGCCGGCAACGTCGGTGCCAGCGCGAGTGCGGCTTTCGGCAGAGCCGAGGGAACCCTCGTGTACGAGCCGGAGCATCCGCTGGCCGATGCCGATGGTTATGTGCGCTACCCCGAAATTGATATGGCCAAGCAGATGGGCAACCTCATCATGGCCCAACGTGGCTACCAGGCCAACGCCGCCGTCGTCGACCGGGCCAAGACCGCCTACGAAGCCGCACTACAGATCGGACGTGGCTGATGCCACTCAGCGCTATCAACGCAACAGCCGCCACGACCTCGCTCTCGGGTGTCATGGGCAGCTCGGCCACGACCGCCACGCAGCGCACCGACGGCTCCGGCTTCGGCACCGCTCTCTCGGGCGCCATCGACAACCTGCAGCAGCTGCAGGGAACCTCGAATGCCCTGGCTATTCAGGCGGTCACCGGTGACCTCAACGACATTCACACCGCCACGATCGCGTCTACCCGCGCGCAGGTCACCATGGAGCTCGTCGCCGCCGTACGTAACAAGGGCGTCGACGCGTTCAACGAGATCATGAGGATGCAAGCCTGATGCCCCGGCAAGTCACCAGCGCCTTCAAGCGTTTCGGAAACGCTATTCGCGAGTTCACCATCGCCCAGCGTACGGTCGCCATCATCGGCGTCGCCGTGCTCGTACTCGGCATCGCCGCGCTCAGCATGTGGGTCACCAAGCCGGCGTACACGCCCCTCTTCTCGGGTCTCAGCGGCGAAGACGCGAACAGCATTGTCGAGCAGCTGCGCACCGACGGCGTGGACTACCAACTGGCCGACGGCGGCGCCACCATTCTGGTGCCCGAAGGGAACGTCTACGACGAACGCATCAAGGCCGCCTCCATCGGCCTGCCAACGTCGAGCACCGGGGGGTACTCCCTGCTCGATACCATGGGTGTCACCTCGAGCGAGTTTCAGCAGTCGGTCACCTACAAGCGCGCGCTCGAGGGCGAACTTGCCAAGACCATCGGCGCGCTCGACGGCGTCAAGATGGCCTCGGTACAGCTCGCGATTCCCGAAGACAGCGTGTTCGTGTCGGAGAAGAACGACCCGACGGCATCTGTTTTCGTTGAAACCCAAAACGGCGTTTCGCTTACCAACGACCAGGTGCAGGCGATCGTGCACCTGACCAGCGCCTCGATCGACGGAATGACCGCGGCCGACGTGGCCGTCGTCGACTCAACCGGCGCCGTACTCTCTGCCGTCGGCGTCGGCGCTACCGGAGGAGCCGATCAGCAGGCTTCCGACTATGAAACTCGTGTTCGCACCGCCGTGCAGGCCATGCTCGACAAGGTCGTCGGTGCCGGCAACGCCACCGTGGTCGTTGCTGCCGATATGAGCTATGAATCAGCCGAACGGGTGGAAGAGTCGTTCACCGCCCCGAACGAGACTCCGGCCCTCAACGAATCCGTCGATACCGAGACCTATTCGGGAACCGGGGGCAGCGCCGCCGGCGTACTCGGCTCCAACACGGCCACCGTGGCCGATGGCACCACAGACGGTACGTTCTCGAGCGAGTCGACCACCCGCAACAACGCCGTCAATAAGGTGACCGAGAGCCGCACGATTCCGGCCGGAGCCATCACCCGGCAAACTGTCTCCGTGGCCGTCGACGCAGATGCCGCAGCCAAGCTCAATGTGGTCGACATCACCTCGCTCGTCACCTCGGCCGCCGGAATCGACGCGGTGCGCGGCGACGCAGTCACCGTGGAGGTCATGGCGTTCGACACCACGGGCGCTGCTGCTGCCGCTGCCGCGCTGCAGGCGGCAGCGGATGCCACAGCCGCCGAACGGTTCGCCGAGATTCTGCGGGTAGCGGTGATCACCGCCGGCATCGTCATCACGCTCATCGTCAGCCTCATTCTGTACGCGCGCCGCTCGCGTCGCCAGAGCCGGGAATCGGTCGAGATCGGCGATCTCACCGAAATGCAGACCGCGCTCGGTGGAGCGACCGCACCGCTGTCGGTCACCGCCTCACCCGCCGCCCTGTTCCTCAACCAGGGGAGCGACACCCCCACGCGGGTCCTCCCGACCGTGGCGTTCGTACCCAGTGACACCGACATCCGTCGCGCCGAGATCGACTCGCTCGCGCAGAGCGACCCACGCAGCACGGCCGAGTTGCTCCGTGGCCTCATGGATGATCGGCAGCGCGCATGACTGAGACGCACACGCCGCTGACCGGCACCCAGAAGGTGGCCGTCGTGCTTATGAACATGGATCGCCAGCGTGCGACCGAGGTCATGAAACAGTTCAGCGACATCGAGGCTGAGGTCATTGCCAGCGAAATCGTCCAGCTGCGCAACGTCGATCCGGCACTCGCCGAGTCCACACTCAACGAGTTCCACGAAATCACCCAGAAGGGCCACCGGCTCTCCCGCGGCGGGCACGAATTTGCCGTCGGACTTCTCGAAGCCTCCTTCGGTGCCGAGCGTGCGGCCGGCGTCATGAACCGGGTCGCCACGTCCATGGCCGGCAAGGCGTTCGAGTTTCTCGACCCCTCCGAGCCCGGTGATGTCCGTAATCTGCTCGACGGCGAAATGCCTCAGACCATTGCGTTGGTCTTGGCGCACCTACGCCGCGATCAGGCATCCGCTGTGCTGTCGGGAATGGAGCCCGGGCTGCGCACCGACGTTGCCCAGTGCATCGCCACCATGTCGAGCGCGACCCCCGAGGCCATTCGTGTGGTTACCGACACGCTGAAACTACGCACCGGAAAGATCGTCGCGCGAGAAAGTGTCGAGGTAATTGGGGGCGTTCAGCCGCTCATCGACATCATCAACCGAGCAGACGCCGCCACCGAGCGCGCTCTGCTGGAGGGCCTCGCCCAGCGCGATCCGAGCCTCGCCGAAGAGATTCGATCCCGCATGCTGACCTTCGTCGACATCGTCAAGCTCGAGAGCCGTGACGTGCAGCAGGTGCTGCGGGGCATCGACACCAGCGTTCTGGCCATGGCCATGAAGGGCACCTCCGCCGCCGTCGCCGAAGTTATTCGGGCGAACCTCTCCGAGCGCAACCGTGACGTGCTCGACGACGAGACCAAGAGCCTCGGGCCGGTGCGCGTGAGCCAGGTCGAAGACGCCCGCGCCGAAATCGTGCGCGCCATTCGCGACATGGAAGCGCAGGGCAGTATCACGGTGAAGCGCGGTGCTGAGGACGAATATGTCAACTGACACCGGTTTCGGCCGCATGACTTTTCCGCGTCTACGCGACGAGGAACAGGATCGCGCGGCCGCGCAGTCGCGCGCCGCTGGGCACGTGGCCGGCTACACCGAGGGGCTGCGCCTGGCGACAGCGGATGTCGCCGGGCGCGCCGACGAGATCAACGCCGAGCACGCCGAGAATGAACGCTCCGGTCAAGCACAGATCGACCACGCGGTGAGCTTGCTCGCCGCCGCGGCTCGGGCCCTCGACGAACGCAGCATTCCGCTGATCCAGCAGGCGGAGTCGACCCTTGTGCAAACGTCTCTCGAGCTGGCCGAGGCCATTCTGGGTTCTGAACTCAGCCGCACCGAGCCGTCGGCCCGCCGCGCCCTGGAACGCGCCCTGCATCAGCCCGACCAGCTGGACCGCAACGAGATCCACACCATTCGTATGCACCCGGACGACCTCGTCGTCTTGGGCGCGCAGACGCGGGCGCTGGAGAGCATCCGTTTTGTCGCGGATGCCCGACTGCAGCGCGGCGACGCGATCGCCGAGTTCAGCGATGGTTTTCTGGATGCCCGCATCGGCACGGCGTTCGAACGTGCGAAGGCCGCCCTCGACGAGGTCGACGCGTGATCACCGCCTGGCGCCCGCGTGCCACGCACCTCGTGCGGGCGATCGCGGCCGGCCGCCCCGAGCGGGTCGGAATCGTGTCGTCCATCGTCGGTCTCGGCGTGGAAGTGCGCGGTCTGCGCGCGGCGATCGGTGACATTGTCACGCTCGGCGTCGGATCGGGCGACGCGGGTATCGATGCGGAGGTCGTCGCCACGACCCAGAGCGGCATTCGGTGCATGCCGTTGGGCCGCATCACCGGTTTGCAGGCCGGCGCCCGCGTGCGGTCGGCCGGCTCGCCCCTGCTCGTGCCCACCGGCCGTGGTCTGTTCGGACGCGTCATCGACGGTCTTGGCCGCCCGATCGACGGAAAGGGCCCGCTCGACTCCGACAGTTTTGTCTCGCTGGAACACGACAGCCCTTCGGCCATGCACCGGGCACGGATCACCACTCCGCTACACCTCGGCGTGCGTGTTCTCGACACGCTCACGACGGTCGGTCGCGGCCAGCGCATGGGACTGTTCGCCGGTTCCGGCGTGGGAAAGTCGTCATTGCTGTCGATGATTGCCCGCGGAACGGATGCCCAGGTGTCGGTCATCGCGCTGGTGGGGGAGCGCGGGCGTGAGGTTCGCGAGTTTCTCGAAGACGATCTGGGCCCAGAAGGACTGGCCCGCTCCATCGTCGTGGTTTCCACCTCGGACGAACCCGCCATGATGCGGCTGCGCGCCGCATTCACCGCGACCCGCATCGCCGAATCGTTTCGCGATCGGGGCGCCGACGTCATGCTCATGATGGACTCGCTCACCCGCGTGGCCATGGCCCAGCGCGAAATCGGCCTCTCGGTCGGCGAACCGCCGGCTACCCGCGGCTATCCGCCCTCGACGTTCTCGGTGCTCGCCCGACTGCTGGAACGCGCCGGAACCGGTGAGACCGGTTCGATCACCGGAATGTACACGGTGCTTGTCGACGGTGACGACCACAACGAGCCCATCGCCGACGCAGCCCGGTCCATTCTCGACGGGCACGTCGTGCTCGACCGCAAACTCGCCATCACCGGCCACTTTCCGTCGGTCGATGTGCTCGCCTCCATCTCGCGGGTGGCCTCCCGAGTGAACAGCGCGGAGCGTACGGCGATTGCGACGACCCTGCGCAAGGTTATGGCGGCCCGTCAGGGCGCGCAGGATCTGCTCGACGTCGGTGCCTACCGTGCCGGCACGAACCCGCTGGTCGATGCCGCCGTCGAGAACAATTCGGCCATCACGGAATTTCTGCAGCAGCGGATGAACGACCAGACTCCCAGTGAGCAGGCCTGGGCCCAGCTCACCCGGCTGTCCCGCACGTTCGGGACTGTCGCATGAGCCGCCTCTTTCCCCTTGCCGGGCTGCTGCGACTGCGCAAACTGCAGCAGGATCAGGCTGCCCTCGACCTCGCCGAAGCGAACGCCCGGGTAGCGGCGTTGGAGGCCCGCCATGGGCGCGCCCGCACCGCCCTCGGCGCCCTCGGCAATTCCCCGCAGACCACCGCCGCCCTCAACGCCATGGCCGCGGCGCGGTCGTCGTCGCGCAGCATGCTCGCCGAGCTTGAAGCCGTCGGCAGCAACCACCGGGAGAGCCTGAAGTCGGCACAGTCCACGTACAATGCGGCGAGAGCCGAGTCGGTCGCGCTCGAAAAGCTGCACGATCGGCACACCGCTGCCCTGCTGGCTCAAGATCTGCACGCCCAGCAGACCGTGCTCGACGAAATCGCCGGGGCCCGCTGGCACCGCAGCCGCACCGCCACGAACGACACCGCTACGAACGACACCGCCACGATGAATGAGCGGGAGACGCTATGACGATGATCGCGGCCATGGGCCGAATCAGCCAGATCCAGTCGACGCTGCAGCAGCTCTCCAACGTGTCGACCGAGCGGGTCGCCACGACGGTAGCCGCGACGCCCGCTGCGGCATCCGCTTCTGCTGGCAGCTTCGCGGCCACCCTCGCGGCGGCGCTCGGAACTGCTGGCACCGCCGGAGCGAGCGCCACCAGCACCAGAGCCACCAGCTCGACCAACGGCACGGCCGGCGCCGACGTTGTCGCCTCTGCACGGAAATACCTCGGCGTGCCCTACGTCTTCGGCGGTGAGGATTCCAGCGGAATGGACTGTTCCGGACTCGTGCAGACCGTGTATGCCGATATCGGAATAGAACTGCCGCGCCTCGTGTCGGGGCAGATGAAGATGGGCACCGAGGTGGCATCGCTGGCCGAAGCCCAGCCCGGTGACCTCATCGTCACCGGCGGCGGCGACCATATCCTTATCTACGCCGGCGACAACAAGGTCATCCACGCACCGTACCCCGGACGCACCGTCACCCTGCGGGATGCCTATATGACGGATGCCGACATCACCACCATCCGCCGCATCATTCCGACCGACACCGCTGCCACGGGTACCGGCCCCGCCAACATGCTCAGCGCCGCCTTCACCGCTTTCGCCCAACAGAACCCGCCAGTCACGGGAGGCGCACTATGACTCTCACCCTCGGCCAGTTTCGGCCACCCACTGCCGCGGCTCCCGCCATCACGTCGGTCGCACGCGACACAAGTCCGGGTTCGGCTGCGCCGAGCGCCGACACGTTCGGGTCGATCATGGAAGACACGCTCGTCGAGCAGGCTGCCGGGTCGTCGGTCACCGCTTCGTCGAAGGAGCGGAAGACCGACCGCGCGCGGGATTGCGCCCCGGAGTCGACCTCAACCGGTCTCCCGGAGGCTGCGGCTGATTCCGCTCCCGCCGATCCCGCGATACCGGTAGTGTCTCCCACGTCGTTTTCGGCGGCCCTCACCTGGGTCAACGCCGTCGGCGTTGCTGCAGAACCGGCGCAGGCCGCCAGCGCGGCGGTCGCGATTGGCAGCAGTGCGTCTGACAGCACTGCGTCTGACAGCACCGCATCTGAAATTACTGCGTCTGGCAGCACTGCTGAAACCGTGCCCGTTGACGCTGAGATCCTCGACGGGAGCGCCGGGGACGCCACACCGGCCCCTGCTGCTGCTGCTGCTGCTGCGGAGGCGCCCGTCGGTGATGACAGCATCGGGGCCCAGACGGACACCGCGTTCCTCAACGTCGTCGCCCCAGCCACGGGCGTTGCCGGCCGAGCCACAGCAGCCCGAGGCCGCCCCGACGAGGCGGTGACCGGTGCGACGACGGCTCCAGGGGCCGCAGCGACACTATCCACCAGAGCGGATGTCGCCGTGCTGCCAGCTCACGCATCATCGGCTGTCGCATCGGCAATACCGCCGGCAAGCGCGAGTGTGCTCGCCGGCGGGTTGACAGGCTCCGCTGTGCTCGGATCCGTGCTCGGATCTGTGCCCGGCTCTGCGCCCGATTCTGCGCCTGACTCGCTGCGACTGGCCGGTACAAGCACCGCCGCCGCCACACCAGCGGCACCGGTCGCACCCGCCCTGCCACCCGCCCTGCCACCCGCCCTGCCACCCACGCTGCCACCCGCCGTGCCACCCACGCTGCCGACGGCCGCGACCGCCCCGGTAGCCGCAGCGGCACCCGCCGCGACAGTACCGCTCACCGCGCAGATTATGAAGCCGCTGTTCTCGCTTACCAGCGCTGCTCCCGGCGAGCACGTGCTGACCTTCAGCGTGACGCCCGACAACCTCGGGCCGGTCACCGTGCGGGCGCACGTGACCGGAGAAGGCATTCGGGTGGAGCTGTTCGCTCCCACCGACCTGGCCCGCGAGGCCCTGCGCGTGATTCTGCCCGACCTTCGCCGTGACCTCGCCGGATCGGGGCTGAGCGCACAGCTCGATCTGTCGTCGGACAGCCAGGCGCGCGATCCCGGTGCCGCCCGCCAGCCGCGGGCCGAGACTGACGGCCGTAATCCCGACGGTCGGAGTCCAAACGGTCGAGCAGCGGATACTCCGCAGGAGATCCGAACGCCCCGATTCGGGTCCACCCACACCATCGACGTACTGGCTTAGAAGGAGAATAACCGTGACAATCGACGCCCTGGCGGCCAATGCCGCCGCTCCGACCGGAATGTACTCGTCCACGACCACGACGCGCACCCCCAATCAGTCCATGGACTCGGAGGTGTTCATGTCGTTGCTGGTGACGCAGTTGCAGAACCAGGATCCCAGCTCGCCGATGGACACCAACGAGATGATCGCTCAGACCACCCAGCTCGCCATGATGGAGAAACTCGCGCAAATGGCTACCGCGAGCGAGGAGGGCTTCTCCCTGCAGATGCGCACCTCCGCGGCTGCACTGGTAGGGGAAACGGTCACCTTCACCAATGCTGATGGTGCCGAGATAACCGGGCTGGCTTCATCGGTCTCCTTTGCCGGTCCCGTGCCCATGGTCACCGTCAATGGGGAAGCCGTCGCCCTCGATGTCATCTCCGGCGTGACGAGAACGACGGTGGCGACCACCGCGGCCTGATCCGCGGTTGCGCCACCCCACCAATTTCACCGCACACTTCATTTTTTTCTTGAAAGGCAGAATCTTATGCTTCGTTCTCTCTACTCAGGCATCTCCGGCCTTCGTTCACACCAGACCATGCTCGACGTGACCGGTAACAACATCGCCAACGTCAACACGACGGCCTTCAAGGCCTCCGCCGCCCAATTCCAGGACACCCTCTCGCAGCTGACCCAGGCTGCCGGCGGCGCCACCCCCACCGCGGGCGGTACCAACCCGGCTCAGGTCGGCCTCGGCGTGCAGGTCGCCGGAATCTCCACGAACTTCGCGCAGGGCTCCTCCCAGGCGACCGGCAAGACCACCGACCTCATGATCAACGGCGACGGCTTCTTCGTCACATCCCTCGGCGGCGAGACCCTCTACACCCGTGCTGGCTCCTTCAACTTCGACTCGGCCGGCCGCCTGGTCTCGCCCGACGGCGCCATCGTGCAGGGCTGGGGCGCGAACAACGGCGTCGTCACCGACGGCGGAGCCACCGGCAACATCACCCTGCCGGTGGGCGCCATCGTGCCGGCCTCAGCCTCGACCGCCGCGACCTTCACCGGCAACCTGCCGTCGGACGCCGCGGCCGACACCACGCTCGTGCGCACCATCGACGTCTACGACGAGCTGGGCAACTCTCGCACGGTCTCGCTGACTTTCACCCGTACCAACACCGGTTGGACGGCGGCAGACACTGCCGGCACCGCGAGCATTACCCTCACGGCGAATGGAACCACAGGAACCTTCACCCCTTCGGGCAAGCTTGTAGTCGATCGCATCGCCATGAACTTCACGGCCCTCAGGGGCTTCTCCGGCCAGACCACCGTTGCCGGTGCTACCGACGACGGCAACGAGGCGGGCACGCTCAACAGCTACACGCTCGGCGCCGACGGCACCCTCGTCGGCCTGTTCAGCAACGGCCAACAGCAGGCCATCGGCCGTATCGCCCTCGCGACCTTCGTCAACCCCGGCGGGCTCGAGAAGGCCGGATCCTCCGCCTACCGAGCCACCTTCAACTCCGGCGGCGCCGAACTCGGCACCGCGGGCGCGGCCGGCCTCGGCTCGCTCACGAGCGGGGCGCTGGAGATGTCGAACGTCGACCTCTCGCAGGAATTCACCAACCTCATCGTCGCCCAGCGCGGCTTCCAGGCCAACGCCCGCATCATCACGACGTCCGACGAGGTCCTGCAGGAGCTCACCAACCTCAAGCGGTAGTCTTTCGCACCACTAGATTGTCTTTTTTCACTCACGCAAGTCGTCTGGCCCTGGCATATGCCGGGGCCAGAGTTGTTGCAGCAGGATCAGGACCAAGCCGTATGTGGACCTCCCGGCGTGTCCAACAGTATTCGTCCGTCAGCGATGCGCGGGATCAACTGTCGGCACCCCGTGGACGGCTTGCGCGGCGCTAGTCGTCGTTACCGCCACTGCCACTGCTGTCGTCGTTGCCGGAGCTGCCGTTGCCGGAGTCATTCTTGCCGGAGTCGTCCTGACTGCCGCGGCCACTGTTCTCGCCGGTATCGGAGCCGGAATCAGTCCCGGGGTCGGAGTTGCCGTTATCGTCGACCGTGCCGTTAGCGCCGGAGCCGGAGTTGTCGTCCGCTCGTCGTCCGTCGCTGTTATCGGGAGCGTCGTTGACGTCGTCCTTGCCGTTGCCTGATTCGACGTGGCCGTCGCCGGGCGTGGCATCGTGGTTATGGTCCGAATCCGATTCGGTGGCTGCGGGCGCGGGCGCGGGCGCGGGCGCGGGCGCTGGCTCGTTTGCCATGTCCACACCGACCCCGGCGGTCGTGCGGGGGGAAACGGTGACCGCGGCCACCTGGGTATGCGCGGCGCGTGCGATGCCGTACTGAACCGACTGTATGAGCTCATCGCTGAGGAGCGGGCCGGTGTAGGTCACGTCGAGTTCACCGGTGCGGAGGGTGGTGGCGTAGTTGCCGAGCGCGTCCGACAGGATGCCTTCCCGGGCGATGGACTGCTCCAGTACGTCAGGGCTGGTCGCCCGAACCGCGAACCGGAGATCGTGTACCAGGACCTCGGCGACATGGTAGTGGTCCACCCCGGGAACGGCCGGGTCTTGGAAGTACGCACGATTGACCAGGTTTCCGGCTTCGGCAACGGTACCCCCCATCGGCATGGCTACGATCAGCTCCGGCACCAGGTGCTCGAGCGAGGCGGGGTCGAGCACGTCGGGAGAGATGTCGGACAGGGTTAGTTGGCTCTGGTTCGCCGCGTTATCGAGCACCGTGCGGAGCGCGGCGAGATCGGCGTCGGGAGTCGAGTGGATTGCGATCACCACCCTGCGTCGAACCATCAGCCCGTCGTAGGACACAATAGGCCGGTCGTTGCCCGCATCCGTCCCCGTCTCAGCGGAGACGCTCAATTTGGCCGGAATGGGAACAAGAGCGGTTGTCGGAGGTGCCGACACGGCGGTGCATCCGCTCAGCGCGACCGTGATGAGTACCGCCGTGAGCATCCTTCTGACGGTGTTCATCTCAGGTTCCCGCCGCAAACCCGGGTCGATACACCGGCGGATACGAGCCCATCGGCGTGGTGTCCACGACCGGATAGTCGGAGCTGACCGGGTCGTTGTTTCGCCAGTCGCCGACCGAGAACTGCACCATCATGTCGTGATCTTCGTGCACCAGGTTGTGGCAGTGCACCATGTACCGCCCGCCGGTGTGGGCACCGGTGTTGAACTGCATCAGCATGGTGATGGACTCGTTCTCTCCCGCGTAGAAGACGTCCTTCGGCCCACCCTCCCAGGGGAATGGCTTGCCGCCGTTGGTGTTTCGGGCGATGATCTTGGCATCGATCAGGTGAATGTGCACCGGGTGGAACCAACCGCCGGACTCGTTCGTGATGGTCCACTGCTCGACGGAGTACGGTTGCGGGCTGCCGAAGCACCGGGAGAACCCGGAGGCCGCCACATCCTCCCAGGTCTCCCCGTTGATGGTCCATTCTCCGCCCTCGCGCTGCACTCGAAGTATCCGCTTCGCCACCGCCATCTCCGGGGTCAGCTTCATCACGTCGAGGCCGCCGCGCTCGGGGTTTGCCGAGCCGCCGTCGTCAAGGGTGGTGGGGATGGCGGAGATCGACCCGGCCGTGGAGCCCGAGTCGGCCACCACCTGGAACCGCATGATCTTGTTCGTGTTGGCGTAGCTGACGTTGTTCTTGTTGCTCAGGTTGCGCATCTCGATCATCTGGCCGACCCTGTACTTGCGAAAGTCGATCAGGATCTCGTAGCGCTCTGCCGTGCCCTGCCGCCAGGACTGAACCGCCTCCACCTTGGGCGTCATGCCGCCGTCGGTGCCGACGACGTAGAAGGGGTCACCGGTGGACAGGGTGGGTCGATAGGAGCGTGTGATCGAGGCCACGAGCACTCGAAAGCGGTAGATGCGCGGCTTGACCTTCATCGTCGGCCACGGTACCCCGTTGACCATGATCACGTCGCCCCACAGACCCGCGTGGCCGTTGTCGTTGAACCCCAGAGAGCCGTCGGCGTTGAACATTGCGTCCGAGATCATCAGCGGCACGTCGAACTCGCCCTGCGGCAGCTGCGCCTGCTCGTACCGGTCCGACATCGGGTAGAAACCCGCGAGTCCTGAATACACGTTCTGGCTCGTGACTAGGTGGTTGTGGTCGTGGTACCAGAGCGTGCGTGCGGACTGCCAGTTGGGGTACTGGTAGTTCTTGACTTTGCCCGGAGCCGTGAAATCGTTGGCATACCCGTCGTACTGGGGCAACGACGCCGAGCCGTGCATGTGGGTGACGGTGTTGAACGCCGCCGGGTGCAGGAGCCCTGCTGCCGGCAAAGCGTTACGGATGCGCACCTCGGAACGGGTGCCTTGCCGCACCCGAATGGTCGGGCCGGGAAAGATACCGTTGTACCCCGCCAGGGTGGTGGAGAGCCCCGGAAGGATCTGGGCCTGCGCTATTTTCTCGGTGAGGGCGAATTTGGCGAATGGCCGCGCCGGGTCGCCATCGTCGAAGCCCGTGGCGTACGGCACCAGTTCGGGCGGGCGGCGGAATACGCCCGCGTACGGGACGGGCATGTTCGCGGGCGCCAGCAGGCTGGGGGTGGGGACCGGGTCCGACATCCTGGCCATGCCGAGGGCGCTCATCGCGCCGACGGCGCCCACAGCGCCCAACTGCAGTATTTCCCTACGTGTTGTCATAATCACTCCAGAGCGGTGCGTTGAGATGAGTTCATGGCACAGCGTGGCCTGACGGCCTTATGGAAACCTTGTGCGCGGAGGTGCTGTTCCGTGCGGGCTCGGGGCGAACTGGCCCGGTGCGCTAGCTAACATGAGCGGCGCGGCGGCCGACAGTGCAGCGTGACGTCTCCCTCGAGCCGTTCGGGACAGGATGAGCAGATGATCGTACTTACGCGGCTGAACGACAGTCACTTTGCGATTAATCCTGATCTGATCGAACGCATCCACGCCAACCCCGACACCACCCTGGTCATGGTTGACGGCGCCAACTTCATCGTCACCGAGTCCATGGACGATGTCATCGAGAAGATCGCGAGCTATCGGGCCCACGTCATCGCGCTCGCCTATGATCCGAGCGCCGGGGACCTGCCGCGAGGCCCCAGGAAGCTCTAGTGGATCCCGCAACCCTGATCGGCCTGGTGCTCGCCTTCGGCGCGCTCGTGGCCATGATCACCCTCGAGCATTCCTCCGTCATGTCTATCCTGCTGCCGGCGCCCATGATTTTGGTCTTCGGTGCGACCATTGCGGTCGGCCTCGCTGGCGGCACGATCAAGGACTTCACGTCTGCCTTCAAAGCACTACCCGGAGCGTTCCTCGGCAAGACTACGCCGCCGCAGTCCGTCATCGACCAGGTTGTCGGTCTGGCCGAAACCGCTCGCAGCGCCGGACTCCTCGCACTCGACCAGGAGTCCGACAAGGTGGCCGACCCGTTCCTGCGCGGCGCGCTGCAGAACATCGCCGACGGCACCGACGGAGATGAACTGAGGATGCTCCTCGAGGACGAGATCGCGACAAAGACTCGATCGAATCGCAATGCGGCCAAATTCTTCACCGGCCTCGGCGGGTACGCCCCGACGGTCGGCATCATCGGCACGGTCGTGTCATTGACCCACGTTCTCGAGAACCTGGATACGCCCGCGACACTGGGACCGATGATCGCGGCCGCCTTCGTCGCGACTCTCTGGGGCCTGCTCTCGGCCAACTTCATCTGGCTGCCGCTCGGCTCGCGCCTGCGCCGCCTGGCCGACCTCGAGGCCGACCGGATGACCCTCGTCATGGAAGGCGCCCTCGCCGTGCAGGCTGGCAGTCAGCCGCGACTCCTCGGGGAACGCCTGCGCGCCATGGTCCCCGCTGAGCTGTTACCGAAAACGGGTGCCAAAGGCAAGCAAAGCGCAGCGGATGCCGCCGGTTCCACCGGCAAGACCAAGGCCAACGGCAAAGGTAAGGGTAAGGACAAAGACCTTCCCGCAGCAGCATGAGTGTGCGCGCCAGGCGCCGCAAGATGGTCGACGAGGAGGACGTTCACCCCGACGAACGGTGGATGGCCTCCTACATGGACATGGTCACCGTGCTGATGTGTATGTTCATCGTGCTGTTCGCCATGTCGACCGTCGATCAGGACAAGTACGATCAGCTCGCCAACTCCCTGGCCACCGGTTTCGGAGCGGTGGATGCGGGCAAGGTCGATACCGCCGAGGGTGTTGTTGTGCCGGCTGACCTCGTCGACACCAAGGCCGAATCGCCTACCGAGGTCACTCACTCGGCCGACACACTCGATCCGGCCGACACCGCGGCGCAGGCGATGGAGCACACACACGCGGCCGCGCAGGAGGTCGCGAAGCTCGATCAGATCAAGACCGCCGTCGCCGCCAGCCTGACCGCAGCCGGAGTGGCCGACCTGGTGGAATTTCACATCACTGACCGTGGCCTGACTCTCGGGCTGGTCGGAAGCGAAACGTTCTTCGCACCGGACAGCGCCCAGCTGACGGCGGCCGCGACCGCGGTTCTCGAAGCCGCGGCTCCGGCGCTCGGAGCCACCGGGCTAAGAATCTCGGTCGAGGGGCACGCCGACAAACACGGCCAGTCGCAGGCCTTCCCCACCGACTGGGAACTGTCGGCGAGTCGGGCAACCCAGGTCTTGCGTCGCCTGGTCGAGCAGGGCGGTGTCGCCGGTGAACTGATCTCCGCGGTCGCTTTCGGATCGGCCCAGCCGGCGAACAGCGGGTCCACGATCGAAGACATGGCACAGAACCGCCGGGTCGACATCGTGCTGCTGTCGGACCAGCCGGACAGCGTGCGGGCGCTCATTCCCGGCGTGGTGGCGGAGAACTGACGTAAGCGCATCCGTTGGCGGAGGCTTCTAACATTGCGGCCACCCCGGCCGATAGTGCCAACGTGACAGTCCAGGATCAGGTCGACAGCAGTGCGCCCGTTAAAGCGGCGAGGAACATTGAGCTGTACGATTTTCGGCGTCCCACCACCCTGGCTCGGGAACACGCGCGCGTTCTGGAATTGGCCTTTGAGACTTTTGCGCGGCAGTGGGGCACCCAGCTGACCGCACGCGTGCGCGTGCTCTGCATGGTGACTTGCGAGCAGGTACTCATGGCCACCTACGACGAGTACGCGGGTTCCCTGCCACCGAAAACCGCCATGGTGTTGTGCACGGTCGCCGGCCTGGAAGCCCGCGCGGTCATTCAGTTTCCGACCACATCGGCGCTCACCTGGGTGAACCATATGCTCGGTGGCAGCAGCAGCAGCCCGGTTCCCGCCGAACGCAACTTCACTCAAATCGAGCTGGCCCTGATTCGCAAGCTCATCGCTGAGAGCCTCGAAGACCTGCGCTATTCCTTCGGCCCGTTGATCGTCGACGAAATGGGTGTGGAGGCGATCCAGTACAACTCGCAGTTCGCGCAGGCGGCCGCGACCGGCGACCTGATGGTGGTCGCGACCTTCGCCATTCGGGTGGAGAAGATCACCGCCACGGCGACGGTGGCGATTCCCGCCACGGCCCTCATGCCGCAACTCGGCGAAGCGAACCCCACGAGCACCACGTCGAACGCTGCCGAATTTCTGCAGGCCCAGATCGCCGCCGTGCCGGTGGACCTGTCGCTGCGACTCCAGACGGCGCGCGTGCTCCCCAGCCGCATTCTGTCGCTGGCCGTCGGCGACGTTCTGCACATTCCGCATCCCCAGCATCGTCCGCTCAGTCTGACCGTCGACGGCCAGTCGCTGGCCCGCGCGGCCGTCGGGACCAACGGTTCCCGGCTGGCCTGCATCGTCATTGATACCGAGGAGACAGCTCAATGATTTCTACCCGACCCATTCCCGAAGTCGCCGTCGACGCACTCATTCGCGTGTTGCCCACGACGGTGCCGCTGCAGGCCGTGCCGCACCCCGGCAGCGCGGAGCTAACGTCGCGCCTCGGTTCGGCCGTGGTGGCCTCGTTTGTGGGCACGACATCCGCAGACCTGGCCGTGGTGCTCAGCGACTCCGCCTCGCTCGACGCCGCCGCCGGTGCCAACACCCAGCTCGTCTCCAGCCAGGACGTTCTGCGTCCGGCCCTGGAGAGCGCCTCCGGCGTGCTCGGAATCGGCGTGCTCGGCGACTCCCGGGTCGAAGACGCCTCGGCGCTGTTCGCCGCCGAAGACACCGAGGTTTTTGAACTGAGTGCGGGCGGGGTCGTGACCGGCTGGTTTGCCATTCGCGTGCGCCGAAACGGGCTCGTCGGCGGACCAGGCTCGACGCAAGACCGCACCGCCATAGGCAACCTTGGGCGCATCAGCAACGTCGAAATGTCCTTGACGGTCGAGATCGGGCGCACGCGCATGTCCGTACGCGATGTCTTGTCGCTCAATCCGGGTGCCGTCATCGAACTGGATCGCTCCGCCGGAGCACCGGCCGATATCCTCCTCAACGGCCGTCTGATCGCGCACGGCGAAATCGTCGTCGTCGACCAGGACTACGCCGTGCGCATCACGCAGATTCTCGATGTCAAGGATGGCCTGTCGTAAGTGGACACCCTCATTGTTGCGGCGCGTGTCGTCCTGTCGCTGGGCGTGGTTCTCGCAATGCTCTGGTACCTGCAGCGACGCCTGTCGCGGGGGGCACGCGCGTTGGGTGTCGCCAACCCGGTGACCGTCGTGGGCCGTCAGCCCATCGGGCAGAAGGCATCCGTTGTCGTCATCGAGGTCGAGGGCACGCGCCTCGTTCTCGGCGTGACCGAACAGGCCGTGACCGTGCTGCACGAGAAACCCTTCACGCCCGCGACACCGACGACCCTCGACGCCGCCATTTCGGTGTTGGGCGGGCCGGAATCGGCGCCGGCGGCGCAGTTCGCCCGTTCCCTTGCCGCCGCTGAAGCGGATGACCCGGCTCGCGTTGCGCAGCCCGCCCCCTCCGCTTCACTTGCCGGGTCGATCCTATCGCCGTCGACGTGGCGCCAGACCGCCGCACTACTTCGGCAGGGCCGGTGAACACCGCACCATACCGGATTGTCTCCCGGGCCTCGTCCGCCCGCATCGGCCTGCTGATCGTGCTCATCGTGGTGATCACGACGATTCTGCTCTGGCTGGGGGCGACGGCCGGTCATGCCATGCCGATCGACCCGACGCCTCCGACCGATCCGACCGATCCGACCGATCCGACCGACTCCGGCGGCGGTGGACTGAGCATCGACATAAACGGCCCCGACGGGGCGCCCTCCTCGGCGATCGTCACCCTGCTCGGTATTACCCTGCTGTCGGTCGCGCCGGCGCTGCTGCTCATGATGACGAGCTTCACCAAGATCTTCGTGGTGCTCGCAATGACCCGCAACGCCCTGGCGCTGCCGTCCATCCCGCCGAACCAGGTACTCGCCGGCCTCGCTCTGTTTCTGTCGTTGTTCATCATGGCGCCCGTGCTGACCGATATCAACAGCGTGGCCCTGCAGCCCTACCTTGATGGTTCCCTGAACTTTACGGATGCGCTCAACCTGGGTTCGGAGCCGCTGCGGCAATTCATGCTCGCCAACACGCGCGGCGAAGACCTTGCCCTGATGACACGGGCCGCCGACCAGCCGAACCCTGACAACCCCGATGACGTCACCCTGCTGACGCTCATTCCCGCTTTCATGATCTCCGAACTGCGCGCCGCCTTCATCATCGGGTTCGTCATCTTCATCCCGTTCCTGGTCATCGACATCGTCGTCTCCGCGGCGCTGATGTCGATGGGCATGATGATGCTGCCGCCGGTCATGATCTCCCTGCCGTTCAAGATTCTGCTCTTCGTTCTCGTCGACGGCTGGGGACTCATCATCACGAGCCTCATCGGCAGTTATCAGATGGCCGCATGAACACCAATGCGGTGCTGGATATCGGTCTGCAGGCGCTCATTCTCGCCGCCAAACTGTCGGCACCTGTACTCATCACCGCCCTCGTGGTGGGCTTCGCCATCTCGCTGATGCAATCGATCACCCAGATTCAAGAAGTCACGCTGTCGTTTGTGCCCAAGGCCGTCGCAGTGTCCCTCGCATTGCTGATTTGCGGCCACTGGATGATCGCCGAGTCGGTCGCGTTCACCAACGAGTTGTTCGAAAAGATCCCCGCGCTGCTCGGCGGAGGCTGACGTGGAGTTCAACCTCAATTTCGCCTGGATCGAAGCGGTCATGCTCGCCGGTGTGCGCATGGTCGCTTTTCTGGTCATCGCGCCGCCGTTCTCCTATCGCGCATTCCCCGCACGGATCAAAGCCATGCTCGCCATCGGACTGGCCCTGGCTGTGTCGCCGCGGGTCACCGCCGACTACGTCTCCCAGAACACCGCCGGCTTCGTCGGCGCCCTGATTCTGGAGATTCTGGTCGGTGCCACCCTGGGCTTTTTGGTTTTCCTGGTCTTCGCCGCCGTGCAGTCGGCCGGTGGGCTCATCGACATGTTCAGCGGATTCCAGATGGCGCAGGGATTCGACCCCCAGTCCATGATCAACGGCGCACAGTTCACCCGACTGTTCCACATGACCGCGCTCGCGTTGATGTTCGCCTCTGGCGCCTACCAACTCGTGCTCGGCGGCCTGTTTCGCAGCTACACCGCCATTCCACTCGGCTCGGGCCTGGACCTCGCCGCGCCAGCGCAGGCCATGATCGCCGCCACGACCCAGATGTTTCTCGCCGCCGTGCAGATCGCCGGCCCCCTGCTCGTGGTGCTCTTTTTAGCGGATGCCGGCCTCGGCCTGCTCACACGGGTCGCCCCCGCGCTCAACGCGTTCGCCCTCGGCTTTCCGCTCAAGATCCTTATCACGCTGATCCTCGCAGCGACGGTCTTCGTGGCCCTGCCGCGCATCGTGTCGTCTCTCACCGGGCAGGCCCTCGACGCCCTTATGGGGGTGAGGTAGTTGTCCGAAACCGACTCCGGCGAGAAGACCGAACCAGCCACCGAGAAACGCATGAAGCGGGTGCGCGAAAAGGGCGAGCTGTCCAAATCACAGGATGTCACGGCGTGGCTCGGCGTGGGCGCCGCCGGCCTCATGCTGCCGGCCACCATCGCGGCGGGCGGCGCCGCGGGAACCGACCAGATGTACCGCATCGGCACCCTCGCCAACAATCCGGATCCGAGCGTCGCTGTCGAAGCCCTCGGCAACGCACTGTCCTCGCTGGCCGATATTCTGACGCCGTTCTTTGTCGTGGTGCTCATCGTCGTGCTGGGTGGAGCAGCGCTGCAGGGCGGCATCCACTTCAAGAAGTTCACCGGCAATTACGAGCAGTTCAATCTCGTCACGGGCATGAAACGTGTGTTCGGCACGCAGGCGCTGTGGGAGGGTGTGAAAGTGCTCGCCAAGACCGCCGCTGTGGGGGTGGTGCTGTACTTGGTGATTCAGGGACTGATGCCGGTGCTGCTGACCGCCGGGGGACTGCCGGTATCTGAGCTGCTCAGCGCCGCCGGCAGCGGAACGGCCGCGCTTCTCCAAGCGGCCGTCGCGGCCGGCCTCGTTCTCGCCGCCGCCGACATCTTCGTCATCATGAAACGCAATCGCAAGAAGACCTTGATGACCAAGAAAGAGGTCAAAGACGAGAACAAAGCATCGGAGGGCGACCCTCTGATCAAATCGCAGCGTCGCTCCCGCCAGCTGATGATGAGCCGCAATCGCATGATCACCTCGGTCGCTGATGCCAACGTCGTGCTGGTCAACCCCACCCACGTGGCCGTGGCCCTCAAATACGAACCGGGCAAGTCGGCTCCGCGCGTGGTCGCCAAGGGGGTCGGCCATATCGCCGCCCGCATTCGCGTGCAGGCCGAGACCGATCGGGTGCCGATCGTGCAGGACGTGCCGCTCGCGCGGGCCCTGCATGCGGCATGTGAGATCGGCGACGAGATTCCGACCGAACTCTACAACGCGGTCGCCCGGGTGCTCGCCTTCGTCATGGCCCTGCAGAAGCGAGGGAGTACGGCGGGAACCCACACCATGAGCGCCCTCACCGCCCCATCATCATCATCACCGCAGACTGCCGGAGGCCGTTCATGAATCGCAATCTCATCAAGCTTGCCGTTCCGGTGGGCGTGGTCGGCATCATCCTGCTGCTCGTCGTACCGATTCCGGCCGGCCTGCTCGACGTCCTGATCATTTTGAACATCATGCTGGGGCTGGTCACCCTGCTCACGACGATGTTCGTGAAGAAACCGCTCGACTTCTCGGTTTTTCCATCATTGCTGCTCGTCGCGACCCTGTTCCGTCTCGGCCTCAACGTTGCTTCCACCCGCCTGGTACTCGGCGACGGCTATGCCGGCCAGGTGATCGAAGCCTTCGGGCACGTCGCCGTCGGCGGCTCCATCATCATCGGCGCGGTCATCTTTCTGATTCTTGTCGTCATTCAGTTTGTCGTCGTCACCAAGGGCGCCGAGCGAGTGGCCGAGGTCGGCGCCCGGTTCACCCTCGACGCCATGCCCGGCAAGCAGATGGCCATCGACGCCGACCTCAACGCCGGCCTGATCACCGACGCCGAGGCCAAGGATCGTCGGGCCGAAGTGTCCGCCGAAGCGGACTTCTACGGTGCCATGGACGGCGCCTCCAAGTTCGTCAAGGGTGATGCTATCGCCGGGCTCGTCATCATCGTGATCAACCTCATCGGCGGTATCGCCATCGGCATGCTGCAGCGCGGCATGGAGGTTGGTGAGGCGATCAATACCTACGCCCTGCTGACCATCGGCGATGGCCTCGTCACCCAGATTCCGGCCCTGCTCATGGCCGTCTCCACCGGCATGATCGTCACCCGTTCGAATGCGGAGACCGATATCGGGTCGACGGCATCCACTCAGCTGACGCAGTCGAGGAACGCCCTGACCATTGCCGGAGCCGCCGCTGTGCTGATGGCGCTCATTCCGGGCATGCCGGTGCTGCCGTTCCTCATCGTTGGTATGGCGCTCATGCTGATCGCCCAACGCATCAAGGCCGGCGAGGTCACCAAACAGGCGAGCATCGAGGCCACCACGGCCTCGGAGAAGAGTGCCCCCAAGACCGATACGACCGAAGACCTGATCGAGCAGATGCGCGTGCATGCGCTGGAGATCATGCTCTCGCCCGACCTCGTCGACCTCGTCTCCGGCGCCTCCGATGACCTGCTCGCCCGGGTGCGCGGTCTGCGCCGTAAAGTCGCGATGGATCTGGGTGTGGTCGTGCCACCGGTGCGCACCCGCGACAGCGTCGACCTGCCGTCGTCGACCTACGTCATTCGTATCGCTGGCGTCGAATACGGGCGCGGCCTGGCACCGGCCGGCAAGGTGCTCGCCCTCGGTGACGCCCTCGATACCCTGCCCGGGCAGGTCACGATCGAGCCGGTGTTCGGCCTGGCCGGTAAATGGGTGCCGAGTGAGATGCGGCACAGCGCCGAGATGACCGGCGCGACCGTAATCGACCGGGTCTCGGTCGTGGTGACCCACCTCTCGTCGATCATCACCACGAACGCGGCGCGTCTGCTCACCCGGGAAGACGTGCGGGTGCTCACGGAGGGTGTCAAGCAGGTCAATCCCTCGGCCGTCGACGATCTGATTCCCGGCCTGCTCTCTCTCGCCGAGGTGCAACGCGTGCTGCAAGGGCTGCTGGTCGAGCAGATTCCGATCAACGATCTGCCGCGCATCTACGAGGCGCTTTCCCTGCGGGCCAAGGCATCGAATGACCCGGAGGGGCTAGTTGAAACCGCGCGCCAGGCCCTCGGCCCGGCACTGACCGCGCAGTATCTCGACGGCACTGTGCTGCGAGTCATCATGATCGAACCCACCCTCGAGCAGTCCATGCTCGAAGGGTTGCGCCCCTCCGATCAGGGCACACAGATCTTAATGGATCCGGCCCGCATCGAAGCCGTGCTCGGCTCCGTGCGCACTTCCGTAGCCAAGGTCGAGGCCAGCGGCCAGACAGCGGTGCTGGTCTGTGCCCCGGCGCTTCGCCCGGCGATCCGGCGCCTCATCTCCACCCAGACCGGCGGCCTGCCGGTATTGTCGTACCAGGAAGTAACGTCGGCGAATGTGACCATTGAGACAGTAGGTGTGGTCCGTGGAGCCGAAACGATTTCTGCTTGAGGGTCCCACGCTTCGGGAGCTGCAGGAACGCGTCGTTGCCGAGCACGGCGCAAACGCCACCATCATCGCGGCCGAGCGGGTCACCGTCGGCGGCATCCGCGGATTCTTTGCGCGCGAGCACTTTGAGATCACGGTCGAGGTCGTCGAACCTGCGCAGCGCAAGAAATCGGCGCACGCCGGCCTCGATATCTCGGCGCGGCTGGGCATCGCAGCGCTGCTCGACGACGCCGACGAGGCCGAATCCCGGCTCTACTCGACCCAGTCCTCCCCGCAGGTGTCGACGGCCTCCGATGGGTTCGCCCAGCTCATGGACGAACTCACCTTCGCTACCGGCCAGCTTGTCGTTTCACAGGCGGAGCCCGGCCCGGACGTCGCCTTAACTGCGGTGCCGGCTGTGTTGCCGGTTGCGGCACCGGCTGCGGTACCGGCTCCGCCGGCGTTGGCCCGACCGCCCGTACCGGCTCCGCTGACGCGGCCGGGAGACCTGGTCTTGATCGTCGGGCTCGTGGACGACCCGCTCACGATCGCGCGCCTCATGCTGCGTGTGGCTGGTGCGGGGGAACTCCGCATCTCCGGCACACTCCTGCACGACCGGATCGAGCGTGTCGACCACCGGCGAAGCGCCGTGTCGGCACGAGCTAACGGTGTGGAGATGGGACACAGCACGTTCATCGCCTGTGGGATCGAACCCGCCTCCGATGCTGTCGCGCGTGCGGCGACGCTCACCGCGATCGGTGCTGACCAGGTCTGGGTGGTCGTCGACGCCAGCCGGAAAACCGAGGACACCATCCGCTGGGTCAACATGGTCGTCAGCAGCGTTCAGGTGCACGCGGTCGCCGCGCTCGGCCGCCGGTTCACAACCTCTCCGGCCACGGTCGACGACCTCGGGCTGCCGGTGCAATGGATGGACGGGCGGGTGGCCGCTGCACCGACCGGCCGCCGCGCGGCCCTGCCGTATTCCCGACCCGGCGACGGCGAACGGTAGGCTGGAAAGATGCTCGTTCTGACACGCAAACCGGGGGAAAAGATCCTCATCGGTGACGATATCGTCATCACCGTGCTCGACGCCCGCGGCGACAGTGTGCGCATCGGAATCGACGCACCACGCGGCGTCAAGATTCAGCGTGACGAAGTCGTGCGCGCTGTCAGCGAGGCGAACCTCGCCGCGAGCCAAATCGACACCGACGCCGAGGAGCGCATCAAACGGTCGATCGGAGTGTTTACCGCGTTGCAATCAGTCCAGGCCCAGCCTCAGACACCTCCGCTGCCAAACCCGCCCGCGGAGGGCTGAACCGCCTCAACGAGCGCAGTCGCAGCAGCCGTCACTCGTTGACGTGCCCGCGCAGCTCGTCGATCTCCCGGCGTTCACGTTTGGTCGGCCGCCCGGCGCCGCGGTCGCGCATGGGCACCAGGGCCACCTCTTCGCGCGGCGGCGGCGGGGGAGTCTTATCGACGTAGCATTCGGCAGCGACGACCGCCCCGACCCGCTTGACCACGAGGCGCGACACGATCAGCACCCGGTCGAAGCCGTCCGAGCGCACGCGCACCTCATCGCCAATGTGCAGGGCCTGCGCTGCCTTGGCCTTGTCCCCGTTCACTTTCACGTGGCCGGCGCGGCAGGCGGTCGTGGCCATCGACCGGGTTTTGAACAGGCGCACGCCCCAGCTCCAACTGTCGACGCGGGCAGACGTAAGCTCCATCTTGTTACTCTAACGGCCTCACTCTGCCGGGCTGCGACCAGAACGTTCAGGCGCCCTGCCGCACCCAGATGATCAGCAGCAGGGTCGCGATGAAACCAGTGAAGAAGTTGAGCCAGAGAAAACGTTTCCAGCCCCGGTTAGCACTCTCCGACTGCTCATCGCTGACCGACCAGAACGGCAGCACCGCCAGAACGTACGGAACGGCCAGCACGGCGGCCAGCGGCCCAGGCCACGGCGTCGCCAGCATGAGCAAGCCCGCCAGAACCCAGAAGGTGATCGCGAGCCGCACGGTCGGCCAGGCACCGAGAGCCGTCGCGATCGACGCAATTCCGGACTGGCGATCGGGTTCGACGTCTTGCACCGCTCCGAAGGCATGGCTGGCCATGCCCCACAGAAAGAACGCCGCGAGCAGGGCGAGCAGCCCAAAGTTGATGGTGGCGCCGGCCACCACGAGCCCATAGACGGCGGGGCTGACGAAGTGGGCGCTCGAGGTGATCGAGTCCAGAATGGGCCGTTCCTTGAACCGCAGCCCGCGCACCGAGTAGGCCACCACCGCAAACAGGCTCAGGGAGAGAACGATCCACGAAAGCGGATGCCCCGACCCCGCCAAAAAGACCATCGCCCCGCCCACAATCGCCGAGGAAAGAACCCCGGCGGCAATTACCGTTCGGTGCAGCGCGGGGTGCAGCAGTGCCCCCTCAGCGCCGCCCTTCCGCGGGTTGCGCAAATCGGACTCGTAATCGTAGACATCGTTGATGCCGTACATCAACAGGTTGTAGGGAATGAGAAAGAACAGCGTGCCCACGATCAACAGCGCATCGATGCGCCCGGTGGTCACCACGTACACGGCGGCGAAGGGAAACGCCGTGTTGACCCAGCTGAGCGGCCGCGACGACAGCACGACCTGCCGGGTCTTCCATCCTGCCGTGCCGAGCTGCTCAGTCATCCGTTCGTCCTAACCTGGTACCGCCCGAAAGCACCCACAGAGCCGGAAGTAGAATCGCCGCGGCGAGCGGGTAGGCAAAATCTTCGATCGGGGCCAGACCGATGAACAGCCCGGAAATGTGCGCCGGGTCGTAGCTGAACAGTCCAGCCCCAATCATCAGGTTATCGAACACGGCCGTCAGTAGCAGCGTCAGGCAGAGGGCAACGGCCACAGCAGCGACGAAACGGGCCGAAAGCAATCGTCGCACCAGGGCCACGGCGGCCACGAGCAAGGCGGCGGCGAGAAAAGCCGCATTCAGCAGAAGATAGGTCATGTCAAACCCGCGGCTTGAGCACGCGACGAGCGGCCTGCACCAGGATCATGGTCAGGTAACAGAGAAAGGTGAGAAAGAAGACCTCCTCAAGCGGCAGTTCCGGCGCCAGCTGCACGCCGGTCATCAGCGCTGTTTCACCGCGGTAGAAGATGCCCAGATCGATGCCGAGCAGGTCCCAAGCGAGAAAGAACAGCACCCCGATGCCGAGCACGAGGGCCGCCCGCCCGGGGGAACGCCAGAAGAACAGACGAAAGCGCCAGTCCAGCACCGCCATGCCCCCGAGTGAGAGCAGTAAAGTCAGCAGGTACAGAACGCTCACGACCGGCGTGGCGCAGACTTCACCGGTTTTTTGGTAACCCCGGGCAGATCGGTTGGGCCGGGGGGCCGCTTAGGTCGGGTCGGCAGCGGTTCCGCCAGCGGTCCCGTCGTGGTGTCGTGACGCAGCCGCTTGAGCAAAATCTCGGCGCTGATCAGGCACATCGGTAGCCCGATGCCGGGAATGGTGGTGCCTCCGGCGTAGTACAGGCCCGCAATCTTCTTGGACATATTCGATCCTCGCATGAAGGCGCTCTGCCGCAGGGTGTGCGCGGGGCCGAGGGCACCCCCCTTCCACGAGTTGAGGTCGTCTGCGAAGTCGGCCGGGCCGACCGTGCGCCGCACCGACACGCGTTCGGCGAGGTCGGGAATGTTGGCCCACTGGGCGACCTGCGCGATAGCGGCATCCGCTACCAGCTCGACCGTGGTCGAACCGGCACCATTGATGCCGCCGCCACCCAGGGTCACATCGGCCGGCACGGGCACCAGCACAAACAGGTTGCTGTCACCGGTCGGTGCCACCGACGGGTCGGTGGCACTCGGCATGCACACGTACAGGGACGCCGGGGATGGCACGGAGGTCTTCGTGCCGAAGATCTGACCGAAGTTCTTACCCCAATCGGTCGTGAAGAACAGCGAGTGGTGCGCCAGCTGGGGAAGTTGCCCGGTCACGCCGAGCATCACCAGCACGGCCCCGGGCCCCGACACGCGCTTGTTCCACCAGCGCTCGGGATAGGTCTGCAGCTTCGCGGGGACCAGTTCGGTTTCGGTGTGGTGCAGGTCGGCTGCCGACACCACCACGTCGGAATCGAGCTGCGTCGACCTGCCGTCGGCGTCGTCATACCGCACACCGGCAACGCGGTTCCGATCGGTGACGCGAATGGCCGTGACCCTCGCATCAGTGATGATGCGCACGCCTTCGGCCCGGGCGATTCCGGCGATGCTGTCGATCAGCGTGGTGAAACCTCCCTGCGGGTAGAGCACACCGTCGGCGAGGTCAAGATGGCTCATCAGGTGATACATCGACGGGGTCAGGTTTGGCGCCGACCCCAGAAATACGGCCGGGTACCCGAGGATTTGGCGCAGCCGCGGGTCGCGGACATACCCGGCAACGAACTTGTCGAGCGGTTGCAGCAGCAGGCGAGCCAAGCGACCGAGGCGCCGCAGCACGTCAGGAACGAGAAGCGGCCGGAATGATTCGAAACTCGAGTACAAGAACCGTTTCACGGCCATGTCATAGGTTGTGGCCGCAGAGTCGAGGTAGCGGTCGAGCGCGCGCCCGGCTTCCGGTTGCACACTGTCGAACAAACGGATATTCGCGGCTCGGTCAGCCCGAATATCCAGCGGGTCCGGGTCACCCTCAAAGAGCACCCGGTAACCGGGATCCAGTTTCACAAGGTCGAGCTGTTCGGCAGCGCTCGTGCCGAACAACCGGTAGAAATGCTCGAAGACCTCCGGCATGAGATACCAGGACGGCCCGGTGTCGAACCGATACCCCTCGGCGCTCCACAGGCCGGCCCGCCCACCGAGTTCGGAGCGGGATTCCAGGAGCGTCACGTCGTGGCCATCCCGGGCGAGCAGGGCGGCGCTGGCCAGACCGGCTATACCGCCGCCGATCACGATGGTGCGCGTCATCGCTTCCACGCGCCGGGACCGAGCGCCGAAGTCAGGGCGATCATGATTTTCTCTCCATCCGGCACCCGAACGCGGGAGCGCAATAACTGGTTGGCCGGGGTTGACCGGAGCCGCTGGGACAATCGTGTGAAGAGTCCCTGCGCCGCGGCTACGGCGCGGCGGCAGCCGGGCGACAACAGCGGCAGTACGGCGCTGGCGATGCTCAGATCGGCGTCGATGTCGTCGAGGATCGCGTTCTTCTGCTCATCGGTGAGGTTCAGCGGGTCGATCCCCGGAAAGTAGTTGCGACCGAGAATTTCGCGATCGCAGGACAGGTCGCGCAGAAAATTGATCTTTTGAAAAGCGGCACCGAGGTGTCGGGCACCGTCTTCGAGCAGTTCGAGTTCAGAGGCGGTGCGCGGTGACCAGTGCACGAAGCAGCGCAGGCACATGAGTCCGATTACCTCCGCGGAGCCGTAAATGTACTCGGCGACGCTGTCAGCGGTGAACGGTGCCGGGTCGAGGTCGCGGCGCATCGAGGCGAAGAACGGCGCGATCAGGCTGGAGTCGATGCCATACTGACGGGCCGTCACTGCGAAGGCATGCACCACGAGATTGGTACTGTACCCACGCACAATCGCCCGCTCAGTCTCCAGCTCGAGCTCGTCGAGCAGTTGCCGCTGCTCCTCGACCCCGACGCCGGCTTCGGCGGCGGCCCCGTCGACGATCTCGTCGGCGATACGCACGAGGGCATAGATCGTGCGTACGGGTATGCGCACCCGGGCGTCGAGCAGCCGGGCGGCAAGCCCGAACGAGGTGGAGTAGTGGCCGATGACCGTCGTCGAACTGGCCAGTGCCGTCTCCGCGTACTTGTTCAGATTGGCGCCAGCGACCGTTTGAGCCGATGCAGCTCGCAGCGGGCCCATGAGCGGGCCCATCAGCGGGACCGATTCACGGCGGAGTGCGCGAGCTCGGTGAGGCTCGCTCGCAGTTCCGCGGGAATGATTGCCGAGTCGAGCGCTTCGACCGCCGAACGGGAGTAGTCAGAGGCGAGCCTCTCGGCGGTCGCCTTCGCGCCGCACGCGCGCAGATGCTCCCTGGCCTGTTCGGCCTCTTCCTCGCTGAGGTCGACCTTGCCGAGGTAGGGCGCAATCAGCGACCAGCTCTCGGTCGTGCCGGCGTGGGCGATCAGGGCGGTCTGCTTGCCCTCGCGCAGATCCGCCGTGACGCTCTTGCCGGTCTCGACCGCATCGCCGAACACACCGAGCAGGTCGTCCGTGAGCTGGAACGCCACGCCGACCAGGCGACCGTAGCGCCCGAGCAGGCCGATCGCCTCGGCCGACGCCCCGGCCAGTACGGCTCCGGCCTGCAACGGCCCTTCAAAGGAATACACGGCGGTTTTGTTCTCGAGGGTCGTGATCACCTCGGCCACGGTGAGTGGATGCCGCGCCGAGCTGTTGGTGACGTCGGCCAGCTCCCCTGCGGCCGAAACGAACACCGCACGGTCGAGCAGATCGAGCAGCCGCAGCCGGGTGTCCACGTCGGCCGGAAGTTTGGCCAGCGCACGATGCGCTTCGCTGAGGGCGAGATCGCCGGCGAGTATAGCCGCGGCGGCGGCCCAGACTTGGGCCTGATCGGAGTCGGCGCCGTGCGCCAGCGCGCGGTCGTTGAACCGGCCGGCAATGTTCGCCTGTCCGCGCCGGGCCAGGTCACGGTCGATGACGTCGTCGTGAATGAGAAACGCCGTGTGCAGCAATTCGAAACTCACGGCGACCGGTACCACGAGGGTCTGGTCACGCCCACCGAAACCGGCATAGGCCGCCAGCACCAAGGCCGGGCGCACCCGTTTGCCGCCGCTGCTGGCCCGCTCCAGAAAATCCCACAGGGCCACGTAATGCTCGCCATAGTCGCTCGCCCGCAAGCGGGCTGCGGCGAAAAACCGGGTCAGTTCCGTCGCGACACCGGCGGCAACCGTGTCAAGCACGGAAACTGTCCATCTGTTGCACCTGCAGGGTCATCCACGGGCTGAAGGCCCAGGGGGCGTCGGTGACCGCGCGGTAGAGCGCCGCCGGGCGGGTCCAGGCATATTCGGCGACTTCGTCGGGATTCGGTGTTGGCTCCTGATCGGTCCTGGCCACGTAGACCGGACAGATTTCGTTCTCCACCGTGCCGCCGCTGTCGGTGGCGCGGTACCGAAACGTAGGGAGCACGAGGTCGATATTATCGATCCGCAGCCCGAGCTCATGGTGGGCGCGGCGGTCGACGGCCTGCGTGAACGGTTCCGCCGGCAGCGGATGTCCACAAAAGGAGTTGGTCCACACGCCCGGCCAGGCTTTCTTGGTCAGTGCTCGTCGCGTGACGAGCACTTCACCGGCCGGATTGAAGACGTAACAGGAGAAAGCGAGGTGCAGCGCGGTGTTCTCACCGTGCATGCTGTACTTCGGCGCGGTGCCGATGTGGCGCCCTTCCTCGTCGAGAAGAATGACGTGCTCATCAAGAGCGTTGGCGGTCTGCACGCGTTTCCCCTTCTCGGTTCACACTAATCAAGATAACAATAACTAACCAGGTTAGCGACTCCTCACGTTACCATGGGTGTATGTCCCACGATGAGAGTAGACCCCCAGCGGAGGGAACGTACTGGTATGACGCTAAGAAAATAGGCGTTTCTCCAGCAATCGAGGTTCTGCAGGCCGTGCGGCGATTCCGGGTGGCCGATGCAGCCATGCGTCATCGTGCTCAAACCGAGATGAACGTGAACGAAACCGACATGACGGCCATTCGTCACCTCATCGCCTGCGAGCGCCTGCACCGGGTGGCCAGTCCGAAGGATCTCAGCGAATTCCTGAACATCTCGTCGGCGGCAACGGCAAAACTCCTGTCGAGGCTCTCGGCCTCCGGTCACATCCGCCGTGAGGTCAATCCTCACGACGGTCGGGCGCAACGGCTGTTCGCGACGCAGTCGTCGCACGAGCAGGTCCGACAGGTGCTGTCGGGCACGCACGAGCAGCTGATGCAGGTCGCCCTCGATCTCACGGCCGACCAGCAAGCAGCCATCGTGCAGTTTCTCGACGCGATGAGCGCGATCGCTGTCGGGCCGCGCCCGGAGGTGTCCGCCGAACGGGAATCCACTGCGGCCGCACTGCTGCGGTCGCCGCAAGTGAAAGGGTGAGCTGGCTGGCAGCTCACCAGAGCGGCGTTTCCTGACAGCGCAACGCCCAACGCCGGAGCCGCTTAAGATGAATCAGTGACTCAACTTTCCTCGCCTCCCGCTGCGCCGTCATCGGCCGCCACCCACGTCGACGCCTTGCTGGCGTCCTACCCAGATTTTCCGCAGCCGGACATTCTCTTCCGCGATCTCAATCCCGTCTTCGCAGACGCCGTCGCCTTTCGCGCGATTATCGACGACCTCGCCGATCAGCACCGCGGACAATTCGATGCCGTCGCCGGAATCGAGGCACGTGGCTTTCTGCTGGCTGCCGCCGTCGGGTACGCGGCCAACGTGGCCGTCCTGGCCGTGCGCAAGGGCGGAAAGCTTCCCGGCACCGTGCTCACCGAGGAGTACGACCTCGAGTACGGTTCGGCCCGGCTCGAACTTGAAATCGGCCAGCTTTCGGTCGGTACCCGCGTTCTTATTCTTGACGATGTACTCGCCACGGGTGGCACCATCGCGGCCACGAGCCGCTTGATCGAACGGGCCGGCTACATCCTCACGGGCGTCGGCGTCGTGCTCGAGCTGACCGACCTGCACGGTCGTGAACGCCTGGGCACCACACCGGTGCACGCGATCAGGTCGATCTAGGTCGCATAAATTCGTTTTCACACCGCGGTCAGGCATGCTTAGAGCATGACTGACAGTTCCGGTGCTGACGTGTTCGGGGATGGTGCGCGGGGTGTCCCGCGCTCGGCCGGTGAACGCGACAGCGGCGATGCGTGGGTGCATGCTCCAGACGGCCGCAAGTACTGGGGCCGCTTCGGTGCGGCCGGACTGCTCGTGCACCACCGACGCCTTGGCGTTTTGCTGCAGCACCGCGCACTGTGGAGCCATTTCGGTGACACCTGGGGCCTTCCCGGCGGTGCCCG
Organism: Cryobacterium sp. Hz9; assembly: GCF_004402825.1. Lineage (NCBI taxonomy): Bacteria > Bacillati > Actinomycetota > Actinomycetes > Micrococcales > Microbacteriaceae > Cryobacterium > Cryobacterium sp. Hz9. Next base: position 199,655 of record NZ_SOFC01000021.1, on the reverse strand, counting down.
CCACGAGAACGAAACCGCGATCGAGGCCGCTCTGCGCGAAGCACGGGAGGAGGCCGGCGTGCCCGCCGACCTGATGCAGCTCAAATTCACCTCCCTCGTCGACCTGGGATTCTGGTCGTACACCACCGTGGTCATGGAGGCGACACAAGAATTCGAACCCGTCATCAGCGACCAGGAGAGCATCGCCCTGCGCTGGGTGGCCGCTGATGCTGTTGACCGGCTCGCACTCCATCCCGGTTTTGCCGCGAGCTGGCCCGCGCTGCGCGGGCGGCTCGGCTGAGCCACTCGATAGACTCAAAGCTGTGACAGGGGCAGCGAACGGCATGGTCAGCGATCGCGTGCTGACCCTGCCCAACGTGCTCAGCTTTCTGCGCCTATTGCTGGTGCCGGTTTTTCTCGTGCTGCTCGCCCGGGGAGAGGATGCCTGGGCGCTCGTCGTGCTCAGCATTTCCAGTATCACCGACTGGCTCGACGGATTTCTGGCCCGTCGGTGGAACCAGATCACCCGGCTCGGCCAGCTGCTGGATCCGGCCGCCGATCGCCTCTACATCTTTGCTGCGCTGATCGGGCTCGCCTGGCGTGACCTCGTGCCCTGGTGGATTGTGTTGGTCGTGGTGGGGCGCGACATTTTTCTGCTGGCACTGGGTATCATTCTCGCGAACTTCGGTTTCGGTCCGCTTCCGGTGCACCATTTGGGCAAGGTGGCCACCTTCTGCCTGTTCTACGCCCTGCCGATGATCATGCTCGGTCAGGCTTTTCCGCAACTGGAGTGGTGGTCGCAGCCAGTGGGGTGGGCCTTTGGAATTTGGGGCGCTTTCCTGTATTGGTGGGCTGGCATCATCTATGCCATTGAAACCATGCGAGTGATTCGACTTCCGAGGGTCTTCGAGGATGCATCTTCCGATACGCTGGGACGATAGGAGGTGCACGGTGGTCGGTCTAGTCGGAGATAACTCTTCCGAGAGCCAAAACGTGCCCGTGCCCGCAGATCAGCCCGAGAACCAGACGACAGGCGAAACAATGCCCAGCAAGGCCTCCACCCCCGTACCGTCCAGCTCCGATCCGTCCAACAGTGTGACGCCTGACGAAGCCACGAAGGTGCACGACATGCTCAGCACTGACACGACGATGAACTTCAGCCAGGAGTTCGCCGCCCAGATCGCCGCTATCGATTCCAACGTGACGGCAGAAGAGCAGGCGTCCATCGTGGCTTTGCCGTCTGGCTCGGCCCTCATGGTCGTTCGCCGAGGACCCAATGCCGGGGCCCGGTTTCTGCTCGACGCCGATCTCACGAGCGTCGGCCGCCACCCTAATGCCGACATCTTTCTCGACGACGTCACCGTGTCGCGCCGTCACGCCGAATTCCTGCGCCGTGGAACCTCCTTCACGGTCAAAGATCTTGGTTCGCTGAACGGCACATACTTCGATGGTGAGCGCATCGAAACCGCTGATCTGACGGACGGCGCCGAGGTGCAGGTTGGCAAGTTCCGCCTCACGTTCTACGCATCGCGCCTCGACCTCGCGCGCGCGCCGAGCGAGTAGTGGCGGCACACTCCGCCCAGGCTCGCTCCGCGTCTGTGTCCGCGTCGGCGGCGAAAAGGCAATCCTCGGGAGCAGCGCCGCTTTTGAGTATCGGCCAGGTCCTGGCACGCCTCACCCCGGAATTCACCGACCTGACGCCGTCGAAGCTGCGCTTTCTCGAAGAGCAGGGCCTAGTCTCCCCGGCCCGCACCGACTCCGGCTATCGCAAATTCTGCACCAGCGACGTCGATCGTCTGCGACTGATTCTCTCGATGCAGCGCGATCACTACCTGCCGTTGAAAGTCATCCGTTCGTATCTCGACGATCTCGATGCCGGATTGTCCCCGGTTCTGCCGGGCGGAACCACCCCCGGGCCGTCGATGCTCGGCACGGTGCGCCGCCTCAGCCGCGACGACTTATTGCGCGAGGCCGGTGCCTCCGCCACGCTGCTGCACGACGCCGTCTCCGCATCGATCATCCTGCCAGCTGACTACTACGGCGACAGCGTGCTGCACGTGCTGCGTGCCCTGGTGGAGCTGCAACGCAGCGGCATCGAGCCGCGACACCTGCGGGGGTTCCGCGGAGCCGCCGAACGAGAACTCGGACTGATTGAAAGCGCCCTCGTGCCACTCGCTCGTCGAAAAGACGCGTCCAGCCGGGCGAAGGCGGCCGAAATGGCCGTCGAAATCGCTGGACAACTCGAGGTCATTCGCGGCAGCCTGATTCGGTCTGCACTGGGCCGACTGACCAAGTAGGTCGTAGACTGACTCAAACGCAAAGCAACGCGGGTCGTGGGTCCGGCCGTCTGATTTTCAAGGGCGCTGGCAGCGGCGGTACCGACACGCCGAACCGGTCGTACGAATGTCAGGGCTGCACGCGTTCCACCTCGGTACCGTAGGGATAGCGATGCACCGCAGCACGTCTTCGCATCACCAAAATCAACCGCAGTAACTCACGTGCAGCAGTTCCGCACCACAGTGAATGACAGCCCGCCGCATCGCAGCTGTCAGCCACCGCACGACGTAACCCCCGAGAGGCAATTCATATGAGTGAGCTCAAGGCCGACGCTGACGCTTCGCGTTACTCGTTAGGACTGCTGTTCACCGATGGCATGCCCGAGCTCGATGAAAACTCCGGCTACCGCGGCGCTGTCGCCGCGCGTGCGGCTGGCATCAGCTACCGACAGCTGGACTACTGGGCCCGTACCGGCCTGGTGGAACCTACCGTGCGTGGCGCGGCGGGATCCGGCTCACAGCGCCTCTACGGCTTTCGCGACATTCTTGTACTCAAGCTCGTCAAACGCCTACTCGACACCGGCATCTCGCTGCAACAGATTCGCACGGCGGTCAACCAGCTGCGCGAATCGGGCATCAGCGACCTCGCCCAGACCACTCTCATGAGCGATGGTGCGAGCGTCTACCTGTGCACCTCGAACGATGAAGTCATCGACCTGGTCAGCCGCGGCCAGGGCGTCTTCGGCATTGCCGTTGGCAAGGTGCTGCGCGAGGTCGAAACCAGCCTGGTCGAACTCGACCTGCAGGCGATCGACGCCACAGACGAACTCGCCGCGCGTCGCACCACCCGCAAAATCTCTTAGAACCCGCGAGCGCACGATCCTCCGGCAGGTCGTGTCGACGCGCATGCCGTCGAACGACCTACTGCGCGGGAACCTCGGCGTATTCGCCGATCCGCGCCGTGCGTAGCACACGGTCGAGGATCTGATCGAAGAATCCGGCCATTTCGAGAGCACTGTCGCCGGGCCAGATATGAAGCGGCTTGGCCGCTCCCTGTGCCTGCTGCAGCGAGGTGCGCTCGGGCAGCTGCGGGCTGAGCACGAGGGGACCGAACATGTCCCGCAATTCTTTGATGCGGAACTGGTGCTCGAGCGAAGCGGAGCGGGCACGGTTCACGATGATGCCGAGCGGCTGAAGACGGGGGCTCAGGCCACGACGAATTTCTTCGATCGCGCGCAGGGCGCGGTCGGCGGCAGCGACCGAGAACAGGCCGGGCTCGGTCACGACAGCGACCCGGTCGCTCGCGGCCCACGCCGTGCGCGTCAGGGCGTTGAGGGAGGGTGCACAGTCGATGAGAACGAGCTCGTAATCTTTTTCAATTGTCGAGAGCGCTTCTTCGAGTTTCCAGATATCGCGGATGCTGGGGTGCGGCCCATCAAAATTGATCGCCGACGGGCTGCCGATCATGACGTCGATGGTGCCGGGACGGTTGCGGGTCCATCCGCTCGGGGCGATCGCCGCGCGAACCGTCTTTTCTTTGGGCGAACCGAGGACATCGGCGACGTTGAGGTGACCGGCGACCTGGATATCCATGCCGGTGGACACATCGGACTGCGGATCGAGATCCACGACGAGTGTTCGCACGCCACGGGCGAAGGCAGCGGAAGCGAGACCAAGGGTCACAGTGGTCTTGCCGACACCACCCTTAAGGGAACTTACGCTGAGTACGTGCATGGGTAGCAACGTTACCTTCACTAGTGTTAGAGAACCTAACCGTTAGCTGTGCGCGACGTACGCCCTCGAAAGGCTTGCATGTTTGAAAAAATCCTTGTTGCCAACCGTGGCGAGATCGCAATCCGTGCCATGCGCGCGGCGTACGAGCTCGGAGCCAAGACCGTGGCGGTGTTTCCGTTCGAGGATCGCAATTCACTGCACCGCCTGAAGGCGGATGAGGCCTACCAGATCGGTGAGGTGGGGCATCCGGTTCGGGCCTATCTCGACGTGAGTGAAATCATCCGGGTTGCCAAGGAATGTGGCGCCGACGCCATCTACCCCGGCTACGGCTTTCTGTCGGAGAACCCGGAACTGGCCGATGCCGCAGCAGCAGCCGGCATCACGTTCATCGGCCCGGGCGCTGACGTGCTTGAAATGGCCGGTAACAAGGTCACCGCAAAAGAACACGCCATCGCGGCCGGTGTACCGGTACTCAAGTCGACACAACCGTCGACCGATGTCGATCTGTTGATCAGCCAGGCCGATGAGATCGGCTTCCCCATTTTTGCCAAGGCCGTCGCTGGCGGCGGCGGACGCGGCATGCGCCGGGTGGCGAAGAAGAGCGAGCTGCGCGGGGCGCTCGAAGAGGCCATGCGTGAGGCCACCAGTGCCTTCGGCGACCCGACGATGTTCCTGGAGGCGGCGGTGCTGCGCCCCCGACACATCGAGGTGCAGATCCTGGCGGACGCCTCCGGCGAGACCGTGCACCTGTTCGAGCGCGACTGCTCGGTGCAGCGTCGGCACCAGAAAGTGATTGAAATCGCCCCGGCGCCGAACCTCAGTGATGAAATTCGGGTGCAGCTGTACGCTGACGCCATCAAGTTCGCCCGGTCGATCGGCTATGTCAACGCCGGCACCGTCGAGTTCCTGCTCGACACCGTCGGTGAACGCGCCGGGCAGCACGTGTTCATCGAGATGAACCCCCGCATCCAAGTGGAGCACACCGTGACCGAAGAGGTCACCGATGTCGACCTCGTGCAGGCGCAGATTCGCATCGCTGCGGGGGAGACCCTCGAAGAGATCGGCCTGACCCAGGGCGAGATCCGGCTGCGCGGCGCAGCCCTGCAGTGCCGCATCACGACCGAAGACCCCGCGGCCGGGTTCCGCCCCGACACCGGCAAGATCACCACCTATCGCTCACCCGGCGGCGCCGGCATCCGCTTGGATGGTGGAACCATCAACACGGGCGCGCAGATCAGCCCACACTTCGACTCGATGCTCGCCAAACTCACCTGCCGAGGCCGCGACTATGCGGCCGCTGTCGTCCGGTCCAAGCGCGCGCTGGCCGAGTTCCGCATCCGCGGCGTCTCCACCAACATATCGTTCCTGCAGGCCGTGCTCGACGATCCGGATTTCGCGGCCGGCGACCTCAGTACCTCGTTCATCGACGAGCGCCCGGAACTGCTGCGCGGGCGCGAGTCGAAGGACCGCGGCACCAAGATTCTCAACTGGCTCGCCGAGGTCACCGTCAACCAGCCCAACGGCGCGCCGCCGACCACGGTGCACCCGCGTGACAAGCTGCCACAGCTCGACATCACCCAGCCAGCCCCCGACGGTTCGCGACAGAAGCTGCAACTGCTCGGCCCCGCCAAGTTCGCCGCCTCCTTACGTGCCCAGACCGCGCTGGCCGTGACCGACACGACATTCAGGGACGCCCACCAGTCGCTGCTGGCAACCCGGGTGCGCACCAAGGACCTCGTCGCCGTGGCGCCCTATGTCGCCCGGCTGACGCCGCAGCTGCTCTCGGTGGAAGCCTGGGGCGGCGCCACCTACGACGTGGCGCTGCGTTTTCTCGGCGAAGATCCCTGGGATCGCCTGGCCGCGCTGCGCGAAGCCCTGCCGAACATCAACCTGCAGATGCTGCTGCGCGGCCGCAACACCGTCGGCTACACCCCGTACCCGACCGAGGTCACCGACGCCTTCGTGCGCGAGGCGACCGACACCGGCGTGGACATCTTTCGCATCTTCGACGCCCTCAATGACGTGTCGCAGATGCGTCCAGCCATCGACGCGGTGCTGAATACCGGCACTGCCCTGGCGGAGGTCGCCGTCTGCTACACCGGCGACTTGCTCGACCCGGCCGAGAATCTCTACACCCTCGACTACTACCTGCGCCTTGCCGACCAGATCGTTGAAAGCGGCGCGCACGTGATCGGCATCAAGGACATGGCCGGGCTGCTTCGGCCGAGCGCAGCCGAGAAGCTCGTGGCCGCGTTCCGCGAACGCTTCGACCTGCCCGTGCACGTGCACACCCACGACACCCCGGGCGGCCAACTCGCCACGCTGCTCGCCGCGGCGCGCGCCGGTGCTGACGCCGTCGATGTGGCTTCGGCTCCGATGGCCGGTACGACCAGCCAACCGTCGGCATCCTCCCTCGTCGCCGCCCTGGCGCACACCGAGCGGGACACCGGCATTTCGCTCAAGGCCACGACCGACCTCGAGCCGTACTGGGGGGCCGTGCGCACCCTGTACACCCCGTTCGAATCGGGGCTCAGCGCACCGACCGGCCGGGTGTACTCGCACGAGATTCCGGGTGGGCAGCTCTCGAATTTGCGCACCCAGGCCGTCGCGCTTGGGCTTGCCGACCACTTCGAACTGATCGAAGACATGTATACCGCCGCGAATTCCATCCTCGGCCGGGTTCCCAAGGTCACGCCCTCGTCGAAGGTGGTCGGCGACCTCGCCCTCTACCTCGCCGCGGTGAAGGCCGACCCCGCCGACTTCGAGCAGAACCCGGGCAACTATGACGTGCCAGACTCGGTCATCGGGTTCATGGCCGGCGAGCTCGGCGACCTGCCCGGCGGCTGGCCTGAGCCGTTTCGTACCAAGGTGCTCGCGGGACGCAACGTGCGTGTCGGCGTCACCGAGATCACCGCGGGGGAGCGCGCCGCGCTTGGCGCTACCAGCGCCGAGCGTCGTGCCATGCTCAACCAGCTGCTGTTCCCGGCGCCGACCCGCCAGTTTGAACGGGTCAAGGAGACCTACGGCGACCTGTCGGTCATTGACACCGTCGACTACCTCTACGGCCTGCAGCATGGCCAGGAACATGCCGTCGAAATCGCCAAGGGCGTGCGGCTCTACGTGGGCCTCGAAGCTATCGGAGAAGCCGACGACAAGGGTATGCGTACCGTCATGACCATTCTCAATGGCCAGCTGCGCCCGGTATTCGTGCGTGACACGAGCATCACCGTGCAGACCAAAATCGCCGAGAAAGCGGATGCCAACCAGCCCGGCCAGATTGCGGCCCCGTTTTCCGGTGTGGTCACCCTGCAGGTCGAAGAGGGCGCCCAGGTCGAAGCAGGCCAGAGCGTCGCCTCGATTGAAGCCATGAAAATGGAAGCCGCCATCACTGCACCTATCGCGGGAACCATCGAACGGGTGGCGATCCCGCTCACCCAGCAGGTTGATGCCGGCGATCTGCTCGTGGTGGTGTGTCCACGCTAAGATTAGTGCCGTTATCGACCAGTTGAGGATGCACCGTGCCAGACAAACGTATTGACGAGCAGAGCGTGCCCGCGCGCCCCGTGTCTGCCGCCGCCCAGCGGGACTACGACGAGTACCACAGCGAGCTGCCGCCGCACACGATCGACAATCTTGCGGCGGCTCTGCCCGAGAGCCTGAGCGTGCCGATCGAGGTCACAGCAATGCCCCGTCGCGCGGTTGTCGCGCCCGCTCGTTCAGCCATCGGTGCAGTCACCCCGACGACCAGGGGCGTGTCGAGCCCCACGACCCACACCGTCGAAATCAACACGCCCGCCCCGACCCGGGCGGCCGGCGCGAGTTCCGCCATCGAATCGCTGTCGAGAACGGATACCGCTTCCTCCGTTCGGCGCGACCGTACCCGCTCCGAAAACACCAACACCCCCGAGTCGGCGGCCATGCTGACCTCCGATCGCCTACTCGCGGTCAACCGCAAGACCCGCAAAGCACCGCAGGGCACCTGGCCCGAATTCGTCTACGCGCTCACCCTGCACCTGGTCGATCTTGGCGACTCTGCCAAGGTGCAGGCGCACAAAGAGATGGACGAGCGCATCCGCCGCCAGTTCGAGGGCGGCACCCGGTTCGTGCCGATCCTCACCCGCAAGGGCGGCGTCGGCAAGACCACCGTCACGACGCTGCTCGGCATGGCCCTGGCCGATGCCCGCGAGGACCGCATCATCGCCATCGATGCCAACCCTGACCGAGGCACCCTCTCCGAACGCGTCAGCAAGCAGACCCGCTCGACCGTTCGGGACGTCGTGACCAAAGCGGCGTCGATCGGCAACTTCACCGACTTCTCCACCCTGGTGTCGCGCGACGAAACCCGCCTGGACATTCTCGCCTCCGACACCGACCCGCTGCTCTCCGAAGCCTTCGACGAGAATGACTACAACGTCGTTGCCGACCTCGCCGCCCGGTACTACTCGATCGCGCTCACCGACTGCGGCACCGGCATCGTGCACTCGGTCATGCGGGCCACCCTGCAGCGCGCTGACTCCATCGTGATCGTCTCCGGCGGCAGTGTCGACGAGGCCCGGTTGGCGTCGGAAACGCTGACCTGGCTTGAAGCGAATGGCTACGGCGAGCTGGTGCGCAACGCGATCGTCGCGCTCAACACCGCAACCCAGGGCACGAACCTGGTGCGGCTCGAAGAGATCGAGGCGCACTTTCGTTCCCGGGTGCGCGAAATCGTGCGCATTCCCTACGACCCGCAGCTCGCCGCAGGGAGCGTCGTGTCGTACAAGGACCTCAAGCCGATCACTCGGCTGGCTGCGCGCACGCTCGCCGAGCTCGTAGTCGAGGGGCTGCCCGCCGACCGCAACCTGTAGCGGGCTGCTCGCCCTCCACTCGTTCGCCGCTCACCATTCGTCCTACCGAGGAGTCTCCCCGTGCCCGAACGTCAGATCCGTCTCTTCGGAGATCCGGTACTGAAGACTGCCTCCGACCCCATCACGGGGATCGACGACCGGGTGCGCGGTCTGGTGCAGGATCTGGTCGACAGCGTGCGCCTGCCCGGTCGGGCCGGTGTCGCTGCCTCGCAGATCGGCGTCAATCTGCGCGCGTTCAGTTACAACGTCGACGGAGACATCGGGTATATTCTCAACCCCACCATCGTTGAACTATCCGGCGAGCCCGACCTCGTCGACGAGGGCTGTCTGTCGGTTCCCGGCCTCTGGTACCCGACGCCGCGGTATCCCTTCGCGCGAGTCTCCGGCATCGACCTCGACGGGAACACGGTCGAGCTCTCCGGTACCGGCATCATGGCCCAGGCCTTGCAGCACGAAACCGATCACCTCGACGGTTTTCTCTACATCGACCGCCTCGACAAAGAAAACCGTCGCGCCGCAATGAAGGAAATCCGCGAGTCCACCTGGTTTTAATCGAGCCTGACGCGCTGCGTTCCCGGCCACCGTGCGGACAGCCGGGAACGCGGCAAGATCACTCGCGCAGCGAAATGCCCTCAGTGGCCGGCGCGTTGACGTACATCGCCTCGATCTCACCGGCGAAGTCCCGCAGGATGATGTTGCGCTTGATGCTCATCTTCGGTGTCAGGTGCCCGCTGTCCTCGGTGAGCTCAATGGGCAGCAGTGAGAACTTCCGAATCGACTCCGCTCGCGACACACCCTCATTGGCATGGTCGACAGCGCGCTGGATTTCCGCCAGCACGGCCTTATTGACGGATGCCTGCGCGAGCGTCATGCCGGCATCCTCCTGGTTGTTGTTCAGCCAGACCGGCAGCATGTCGGGGTCGAGGGTGATGAGCGCGCCGATGAACGGCTTCTGGTCGCCGACCACGACGACCTGGCCCACCAACGGGTTCGCGCGAATGGGGTCTTCCAACGCGGCCGGGGCCACGTTCTTGCCGCCGGCCGTTACGATGATCTCCTTCTTGCGCCCGGTGATGGTGAGAAAGCCCTCGGCGTCAAAGTCACCGATGTCGCCGGTCTTCAACCAGCCGTCGTCAAACGCATCGGCAGTAGCCTGGGGGTTGTTCCAGTACTCCTTGAAGACGTTGACCCCCTTGACCTCGATCTCACCGTCGTCCATGACGCGCACCGAGACGCCGGGCAGCGGCGGTCCGACCGTGCCGATCTTGGCCCGCGTGGCCAAGCCCACATTGGCGGGAGCGGTCGTTTCGGTCAGACCGTAGCCCTCGAGAATGACAATGCCGAGACTGTTGAAGAAGTGTCCGAGGTGGGCGCCGAGCGGAGCGGAACCCGAGACCGCCCACACGACCTTGCCGCCCATGGCGGCCCGCAACTTGCTGTAGACGAGCTTGTCAAACAGTGCGAACTTGATCTTCATACCGAGGGGAATCGATGTTCCCGCCTGCACGAGTTTGGAGTGTTCGACCGCCACATGCGCGGCGGTGTCAAAGATTTTGCCTTTGCCCCCGGCGATGGCCTTCTGCTGGGCCGAGTTGTAGACCTTTTCGAACACCCGCGGTACCGCGAGCAGGAAAGTCGGTTGGAAGCTGCCCAGCGCCGCCAGGAGGGTCTTGGTGTCGGCCTGGTGGCCGACGCGCACGCCCGCGTGCACGCAGAGCACCGAGATGAAACGAGCGAAGACATGGGCGGTGGTGATGAACAACAGCGTCGAAGCACCCTCGGGGTGAACCAGTACTTCCTTGAGTGCGACCGCGGCATTGCGGCTGGTCTCGAGGAAATTCGCGTGGGTGAGCACGCAGCCCTTGGGTTTGCCGGTCGAACCGGAGGTGTAGATCAGGGTGGCAATGTCGTTGCCGACGGCCAGGTTGCGGCGGCGATCGATTTCAGCATCCGTCACGTCAGCGCCCCCGGCGACGAGCTTGTCCAAATCGCCCAGATCGATCTGCCAGACCGACCGGATATTGCCAAGTTCCGGGTACACCTCGTCGAACCGTGCGAAATGGTCAGCGGTCTCGACGATGACTGCCATGGCGCTCGAGTCGCTGAGGTTCCACTGCACCTGGCTGGGCGAGCTGGTCTCGTAGACGGGCACCAGGATTGCTCCGGCGAACCAGACCGCGAAGTCGATCAGGGTCCACTCATAGCGGGTCTTGCAGATGAGCCCGATCTTGTCGCCGGGCTGGATGCCGGCGGCGACGAGGCCCTTGGCCAGCGCCACGACCTGCGCATGGAACTCCCTGGTGGTGACGGGCAGCCAGCGACCATCCCGGGGAAGTGAGAACAGCACGAGTTCTGGAGACGCGGCGAGACGATTCATCAGCAGGTCGGTGATGTTGGCGCCAGGATCGGCGGGAACGACGGCGGGCATGTCAATCTGTTTCACGGCAACTCCTTCGGTACCGGCTGAACGTGCCAACTGCGCACTCGCCGGGAATCCAGCGGTGAGCGGGTGTTTCGTCCAGCGGCAAACTGGTTAACTACACTCTAGAGGGTGACCTGCCCAGCCGTTCGGCTGAGAGGCGCCGCTCCCCACATGCCCCGAAAGAAAGGTGCCCCGTGCACGCCATTGGTATCGATATTGGGGGCACCAAGATTGCCGGGGCGCTCGTCGACGAGGCGGGCACCATCATCCGCTCGGATCGACAGCCGACCACCCCCGGCAACCCGCGCGAAATCGAGGACACGGTCGTCGCGATGATTCAGGGCCTCAGCGCGGGCGAAGACGTCGTCGCGGCGGGAGTCGCCGCTGCCGGCTTCATCGATGCCGACCAGTCGACTGTCTATTACGCACCGAACATCAGTTGGCGCAATGAGCCGTTCCGCGACAAGCTCGAGGCTCGGCTGCACCTGCCGATCATCATCGAGAACGATGCCAACGCCGCCGGGTGGGCCGAATTTCGTTTCGGCGCTGGCCGTACGTATTCCGACATGGTCACCCTGACCATCGGTACCGGTGTCGGCGGGGCCATCGTCACCAACAACGCTCTGTTCCGCGGCGGATTCGGCGCGGGCGCCGAGTTGGGCCACCTGCGGGTCGTGCCCGATGGGCTTTCGTGCGGCTGCGGTGCCCACGGCTGCCTGGAGCAGTACGGTTCCGGTCGGGCACTGCTGCGCATCGCCAACGAATTTGCGGATGCCGGCGGCGTAGGGCTGGGCCTGGCCGCCACCCGCGAACGGCGCGGCAAACTCACCGGCAAAGACGTCGGTCGGCTGATTCAAGACGGGGACGGCGGCGCCCTTGCGGCCCTGCGCCAGCTGGGCGGCGCTCTCGGCCAGGCCTGTGCGAGCCTTGGTGCCGTCCTCGACCCGCAGGTGTTCGTGTTCGGCGGGGGAGTGGCCGCCGCCGGTGACCTGCTGCTCGAGCCGATTCGCGCTGCGTACCTCGACCATCTGCCCGCCCGCGGCTACCACCCGGAGGCGGAGTTCGCCATCGCCCAGCTGGTCAACGACGCGGGTGTCGTCGGTGCGGCGGACCTCGCCCGGCTGCACGCTGTGCGCTGACCGACAGAAGGCAGATGTGCGCGGCCTGCGCGCGGCATCCGCTCCACTCGTGTCAGCGGACTAAGCTTTCAGAGCCGGATAAAGGAGTGCGCATGTTCTATTGGATCATGAAGAACATCGTCATCGGCCCGCTGCTGCTCTCGCTTTTTCGCCCGTGGATCATCGGGCTGGAGAACATACCCAAGACCGGCCCGGTCATTCTGGCCAGCAATCACCTGTCATTCATCGACTCGGTTTTTCTGCCGTTGGTTGTGCCGCGCCGGGTGGCTTTTTTGGCCAAGAGTGATTATTTCACCGGCAAGGGTCTCAAAGGCTGGGCGACGCGCCAGTTTCTCACCGCGGCCGGGCAGCTGCCCATCGACCGATCGGGCGGCAAAGCCTCGGAGGATTCGCTCAACACCGGATTGCGGGTTCTCGGCGAGGGGCGCATCCTCGGTATCTATCCGGAGGGCACCCGCAGCCCCGACGCCCGCCTGTATCGCGGCCGCACCGGTGTGGCCCGCATGGTGTTGGAATCGGGCGTGACGGTCATCCCGGTGGCGATGATCGACACCGAGAAAGCCATGCCGACCGGCACACGGATTCCGCGGGTGCGTCGCATCGGCATTGTCATCGGTAAACCACTGGACTTCACCCGGTTCGAGGGGATGGAAAGCGACCGATTCGTTCTACGCAGTGTCACCGATGAGCTCATGTATGAGTTGCAGCGACTCAGCACGCAGGAGTACGTCGACGTCTACGCCTCCTCGGTCAAGGAGAAGCGGGCCAGCCTTTCGCGATAGGCTGCCTGAAGTGCTGTCTGCGCATTGCGCGTGACACACCTCATCCATTTCGGGTCGGTACGAGTTGCCGGTCCAGTATAGAAAACAGGAACCATCCCGTGGTAGACCCCACCGAGCCCATCGTTGCCGCAGAAGCCTCTGTCATCACGGGTCTCGACCACTGGCGCACCCTGCCGATCAAGCAGCAGCCGATTTGGCCCGATGCGGCCAAGGTGGCGGCGGCATCCGCTGAGCTGGCGACGCAGCCGCCGCTGGTCTTCGCCGGTGAGGTCGACATTCTGCGCGACCGGCTCGCTCAGGCCGCTGGCGGGCAGGGTTTTCTGCTGCAGGGGGGCGACTGTGCCGAGACGTTCAGCGGCGCCACGGCCGATCAGATTCGCAACCGGGTCAAGACCGTGCTGCAGATGGCCGTCGTGCTCACCTACGGTGCGTCGATGCCGGTGATCAAGATGGGGCGCATGGCCGGCCAGTTCGCCAAGCCCCGCTCGAGCGACTTCGAGACCCGCGGCGATGTCACGCTTCCGGCGTACCGCGGCGATATCGTCAACGGCTACCCGTTCACGCCCGAGTCGCGCGAGGCCGACCCGGACCGGCTCGTCAAGGCCTACCACACGTCGGCATCGACCCTCAATCTGATTCGTGCGTTCACGCAGGGTGGCTTCGCCGACCTGCGCCAGGTGCACAGCTGGAATCAGGGCTTCGCCGCCAACCCGGCCAACCAGCAGTACGAGAAGGTGGCCAAGGAGATCGACCGCGCGATCAAATTCATGATCGCCTGCGGCGCCGACTTCGAGGCGATGCGCCGAACGGAGTTCTACACCAGCCACGAGGGCCTGCTGATGGACTACGAGCGCCCGATGACCCGCATCGACTCCCGCACCGGAACGCCGTACAACACCTCGGCACACTTCATCTGGATCGGGGAACGCACTCGTGACCTCGATGGCGCTCACGTGGACTTCCTGTCGCGGGTGCGCAACCCGATCGGCGTCAAGCTCGGCCCGACAACGTCGGCCGACGACATGCTGCGCCTCGTCGACAAGCTCGACCCGAACCGCGAACCGGGCCGCCTGACCTTCATCACCCGCATGGGTGCCGGCAAGGTGCGGGATGCCCTGCCGCCGCTGCTCGAGGCCATCAAGGCCAGCGAAGCGACGCCGCTGTGGGTGACCGACCCGATGCACGGCAACGGCGTCACCACACCGACCGGCTACAAGACGCGTCGTTTCGATGACGTCGTCGACGAGGTCAAGGGCTTCTTCGAGGCGCACCGCGCGGTGGGGACGCACCCCGGCGGAATCCACGTTGAACTCACCGGCGATGACGTCACCGAATGCCTCGGCGGTTCCGAGCACATCGACGAGGCCGCCCTGGCGACCCGCTACGAGTCGCTGTGCGACCCGCGTCTGAACCACATGCAGTCCCTCGAGCTCGCCTTTCTGGTAGCCGAGGAGCTCGCGGCTCGTTAGCCTCTATCTGGACGGGGCCCGGCCCCTCCCGGGGCCCAGTTTATAAACTGGGCCCGGGTCGCAAGGTGGGCCCGGGATCAGCCGAACGGGTTCGTGGGTTTGAGCGATATCGTGCTGCCCTTGGGCAATGACGTGCCAGCCGCTGGATCCGTCGACGCTACTTGAATTAGAGTGGAGTAGATCGGTGCATCCGCGCCCGGGTTGTAGGTGAGTTTGAAGCCGAGCGCGGTCAAGGCCTTCTTGCCGTCACTCCAGGACATGCCGATGACATTGGGCACGGTGACCGGCTCGGGACCGCGGGAAATGACGAGGGTGAGCGTGGCGCCCTCGCGTACGGCGCCCTCAGGTACCCGAGCGGTGATGACGTCGCCCTCATCGACCGTGTCACTGAAGGTCTGCTCGCCGGAGACCACGAGAAGGTTCTTGCCGACCAGAATGTCGGTGGCTGCAGCCACGGTCTTGCCATCGACATTGGGAATGACCCCGAGTGACACGACGAGGTTCACGGTCAGGCCCTCGAAGTATTCGCCGCCCGCCGAGACGTCGGCGCCGTCGGATTCCTTGCTTGCCGAGAGGACTGTGCCTTCCGGCACCTCGCCGTTGAAGACCGGGTCGATACTGCCGACCACGGCGTTCAGTTCGGTGATGGCAGCGGATACGTCCGCCTGCGTCGCCCCGGCCAATTTAGGCAGCGTGATGGGCTGGAGGCCTTGGGAGACGATGACCCTGACGGTGCTGTCCTGGGGTACGCGGCTGCCCGCATGCGGATCGGTACCGATGACGAGCCCCTCGGCGATGGTGGCGCTGAAGGCGCCGCTCGGTTCGGGTATGAGACCGAGTTCGGTCAGCTCAGACGAGGCGGCTTCGGGGGAGGCCGACACGAAGTCGGGCACCATGACGTCGGATCCCGGGCCGGATCCGAAGTACCAGCCGGTTCCGCCGAGGGCGACGGCAATGACGATGACAAGGGCGAACAGCCAGAAGCCGCGACGCTTGCGCTTGTCGGCTTTCTTGGTCAATAGATCGCCACTGTCGGGCGGGCCTATCGGGCCGGTGCCGACCGGGTGCATACCCAGCAGTGTCGCGGCGGGAGGTTTGGTGGGAGCGAGTCTGGCGCCGAGTACCTGCGTTTCGGCGTCTGCTAGCGCGTTGGCGTCGGTGCGCAGGTTGGCGGGCAGGACCATCGTCTGCTGCAGAGCCAGTTCTTCGGTACCGCCGCGCACGAGCGCGCTCACGTCGTGCAGCTGGTCGAGCATGACCCGGGCGTCACGAGGACGGTCCTCGGGGTCACGGGCGGTGGCCCAGAGTACGAGTTCGTCGAGCTCGCGGGGAACGGAGACAACCTTGCTGCTCGGCATCGGCACGGTGTCGTTGGCGTGCTGGTAGGCGATCTGCATCGGAGCTTCGCCTACATAGGGCTGCTCGCCGGTGAGCATTTCGAAAGCCATGATGCCGAGTGCATAGATGTCGCTGCGCGCATCGGCGATACCGCGGGTGACGAGTTCGGGGGAGAGATAGGCAATGGTGCCGAGCAGGGCTTGGCCGGTCGCCGTATTGTTGTTGACCGCGCGCGCCAGACCGAAGTCGCTGATCTTGATGCGGCCGTCGTCGGCAAGCAGCACGTTCTCTGGCTTGACGTCGCGGTGCACGATGCCCGCCTTGTGGGCGGCCGCGAGCCCGCTGAGCACGGCTTCGAGAATATCGAGGGTTTGCTCAGCTGTGAGTCGGCCGTAATCCTTGAGCAGGTCACGCAGTGTGATGCCGGGTAGATATTCCATGACGAGATAGGCCATGTCGGCGTCCTGGCCCTGGTCGAACACGTTCACAACGTTGGGGTGAGCCAGTCGGGCTGCCGATCTGGCCTCCTGGATAAACCGGATCTTGAACGCGCTGTCGTCGGCGAGATGGCCGTGCATGATCTTGATCGCGACCCGGCGTTCGAGGCGCAAGTCGGTGGCGAGGTAGACCGTGGCCATGCCGCCGCGCGCGATGCGCGAGCGCACTTGATACCGGCCGTCGATAAGACGGCCGATCATCGGGTCGGTCGAGGGAGCGCTCACTCCTTGATTCTACGGAATTCGGTGGCGGCACCGGAACGCGGCGCGCACAGGGCGCCATCCTGGTCGGTGACCCCGTGGCCCGGCCGCCCTGATCGGGCGGGCGACCGGCCTACCCGATTTGGCTGATCCAGGCGCGCGCCGACGTTTCCCATTTCGCGTAGTAGTCGGGGTACGCCGAAATCTGCACGGCCTGCGCAGCCTGAGTCACGGTCATCGACTCCCAGCCAGCGATATCGAGCAGCCCTCGGGTCACGTTTGGGTTCGGGTTGCTTGCGCCACCGAAGAAGGCGCGGCTGGCCCGCACCGGGTCCATAATCTGCTCGGGGGTGCCCCAGCCGGCGCTCGGCCGCTGTTGGAACAGTCCGAGGGAATCCCGGTCGCCGTAGTCCACGTTGCGCAGCCCTGATTCCTGGGCCGCCGCGGCCAGTGCCACGACGAGACCGGCACGGTTGACACCGGCGCCCCGACCGACCGACACGATCGTCTGGGCGTTCTGCCGCATCTCTTCAGACATCGGAGTCACCACTCCGGCCGATGCGATCGTGTCCGGCGCTCGGGCGGGTGCGACGACGGCCGGAACGGATGCCGGCGGCAACGGCAGAACCAGAACCTGTCCTGGGTAGATGATGCTCGACCAGCCGAGGCCGTTGGCGTCGAGCACGGCCTGCACGCTCACCCCGGCTGCGCTGGCCACGGTGGTGATGGTCTCGCCGGAGGCGATGGTGTGGGTGACTGCCGAGGCAACGTGCGCTACCGGCGCGATGTACGCCAACGATTCCAACACCGGGGTCTCGGTAAGAAGCACGATCTGACCCGGGTGAATGACGTCACTCGCGGTGAGGCCGTTGGCTCCTTGAACATCGGCGGTTTTCAGGCCGTGGGCGGCCGCGATGCCACTCAGGGTGTCGCCACTTTGCACCGTGTAGGCGTTCGGTGCGTTGGCAGCGGATGGCGCCGGCGCCGCCGTCTGAGCCAAGGCCAAAACCTGACCGGCAAAGATCAAGGCCTGGGAATCGAGACCGTTCAGCGCCAGCACGGCCGACGTCGTCAAACCGAACCGCGCGGCGATTGCGCTCACGGAGTCGCCATCCACGACCGAATACTGGGCCGGCGCACTCTGCACGGCGGCTACCTCGGCCACCGCCAACGCGGGAGTGGTCTCGGCGAGCTTCGACTCGAGCGGTTTCTTCGTCAGGGCCTGGGCGTGAACCGGCGCCGCCAGGTTGAGGCTGATCGCGAGCGTACTCACGAGCACGATGGGTACCGTCAGCAATGCCGGACTGGAGCGTCGGTCGCCGGTCTTCTTCGCCAGCCGAGTGGAAGAACCGGCACCGGACAATGCGACAACGCTCCCTGCCTCGGGAACCGACGCGCCTAGCGCGGCGGCATCCGTCGTTTTTGTACTCACCTTGGACGACATGGTGCTCCATTCATTGTGCGCACACGGTCACTGTGTGCAGAGAATTCGTACAGCAACGTGCAGTGTGGGGCAATCCCCACTATGAGGTTTTCATAGTAATGCAGGGGAGTCAATCGAACGGTCAGCACGAAAAAGCTCTGATCAAGATAATTAAGCGGTCGGAGGTTTTGCCGTGGCCCCGATTCATGGGAAGCTGATGGAGTGAGTGATGTGTCTTCAGAGCCCGAGTGGCTTACTATCCCTGCCCTGGTCAACCTGCTCGGAATGAGCCAGAGTCGCGTGCGGCATCTGATCGACGACAAGTACCTGCTGGCTATTCGGCGGGACAACGTCTCGATGGTCCCCTCACTCTTCCTACGTGATGGGGCTCCCGTTCCGGAACTCCGTGGCACGCTGTTCGTTCTGGCCGACGACGGCTTCACGGACATGCAGGCCATGACCTGGCTGCTCGAGATCGACGACAGCCTCGGCGTGCCGCCGATCGAAGCCCTCCGCGCCGGCCGCAAGGCCGAAGTGCGTCGGGTCGCCCAGGCCCTGGCTTAACCGGCTTTGGCTCAGCCGACTGTGGCCTGAACGGGCCTTGCTTCAGAAGAACGCGTGTCGATCAGAACGCCCGGTGCGTCACCCGATCGGTCAAATCCCGCAGCTTCTGCTTGGCCTCGGCAGTGATGGGTGCGGTCTGAAGTGCCGCTAAAGCCTGCGCAACCTGCGCTTCGATGAGCGCCTCGACCCGGTCGACGGCGCCACTGTCGGTGATGAGCTGCTGCAACGTACGAATCTGCGCGGCGTCGAGCGCTGGGTCGCCGAGCTGTGCGTCGAGCGAGGCTCTGTCGGTGTCGTCCAGACGCTCCCGAGCCAGGGCGATCAACACCGTGCGCTTGCCCTCGGTCAGATCGTCGCCACTCGGCTTGCCGGTCACCGCGGTGTCGCCGAATACCCCGAG
The DNA here is from genome assembly GCF_004402825.1 of Cryobacterium sp. Hz9. NCBI lineage: Bacteria > Bacillati > Actinomycetota > Actinomycetes > Micrococcales > Microbacteriaceae > Cryobacterium > Cryobacterium sp. Hz9. The sequence goes on along the minus strand of NZ_SOFC01000021.1, from coordinate 180,584 downwards.
CAGGTCGTCGCGCAGCTGGTAGGCCATGCCCAGTGGCAAGCCGAAAGTACGCAGCGCGCCCAGCTGGGCGGCCGTGGCGCCGGCCAGCGCTGCTCCGATCACAAGGGGAGCCTGAACGCTGTACTTGGCTGATTTGAACACGATCACCCGGAGAGCCCGATCGAGCAGCTCCGCTTCCGGCTGTGCCAGCCACGCGCGTTCTTCGAGAATGTCGAGGTACTGCCCGGCTGTGACCTCGGTGCGCATATGGTTGAACTCGAGTCGGGCACGTCGGGCCGCGGCGCGATCGGCGAGTCCATGGAGACCCTCGTCGAGCAGCTCATCGCTCCAGCCGAGCAGTAGATCGCCGAGCAGAATCGCTGACGCCCGACCAAACGAGACCGGGTCGCCGGCCCAGCCCTCACGCGCGTGCAAACTTTCGAACAGCTTGTGGGCGCTCGGAGCACCCCGTCGCGTGTCGGAGTTGTCAATGATGTCGTCGTGCACGAGGGCAGCCGCATGAAAAATCTCCAGTGCGCTGGCCGTCGATACAACGGCCGCCAACCCTGCCGCGCCGGCTTCCAGACCGGCGGATGCTATGGCTTCGTCGGCCGCACCGGCTGCACGGTTCGTTCGTTCTCCCGCCGCTTTGCTGACCGACTCCGGGCTCGCTTCCTGCCCCGTTTCCGGAGCGAAATCGGACGCGAGAACGCTCTGTGCACCCCAGTAACAAAATTGCGCTCGAAAGCGCTTTCCACCGCTGAGAAACTGCCGTGAGTAGTCAATAAGAGGAGTTAGATCGGAGCTGATCAGGGTCACAATTGGAGCACGAGACATGAGGTAGTCGTCGATGCGAGATTGAACCAAGTCGACCAGGCGTTTGCTTTCAGGCACCCGTATAGCCTAGCCACCACGGCGGGGTTAGAATTATGGAGTTCGAGCCGTCCTGCTCGGATTTGTCACCCCACCCGCTCGATCCCGTAACTGGAGGGAATGAGATGCCGCTTTCGGAACAGGAGCAGCGACTCCTTGAAGAGATGGAGCGCAGCCTCTATCACAACGATGCCGACTTTGTCGCCAGCGTTGGAGCATCGCGAATGCGCCCGAACTATCGTTCGATCGCAATCGGTGTCCTGCTCGCCGTCGCCGGCATCGTCGCCCTCATTACGGGCGTCGCCATCGCACAGTTGTGGCTCGGCATTCTGGGGTTCATCGTCATGTTCGGTGGTGTGCTCATCGCGGTCACGCCCGGCAAAGCCATCCGCGCCGTTCCCGGACCATCCTCAGCCGGCCATCGCCCGGCGCAGGCCAAGTCCAACCAGGGCTTCATGGAACGACTGAACGATCGGTGGGACCGCCGCCAGGACGGTCAATAGCGCGAACGGTCGGTGTCGCCGATGCTCGTATCGCTAGTGCTCAATGTTGCTGATGGTCAATGCTGCTGATGTGCAGTGTTGCTGATGCTCAGTAGTGCGAATGCTCAGTAGTGCAAATGCTCGGATGCACCCCGGACCCGAAGCACGATCCAGACCCTCCACCGGGCGCCAATAACTCCATAATTTGCAGCCGCACAGGGCCGATCATCTGATCGGCCCTTTTTTGTGCTTAAAAACGGGCCGAAAGCAGTTGTTCTGACAGATCATGCTCCATTTCCCTCCACGTGACGTTGACCCGTAAATCCGGGGTTGACGAGACATTTTTTTGCTGAATAGCCTCGATTTTCTAGGTTTCGTGGTTGAAGGTGGAGTAAAGTGGAGCCAGACCTGAATCTGGCCGGAAGAAAGGGGTGATTCTTGTTTCTTGGCACCTATGCCCCCCGGCTCGACGAAAAAGGGCGCATCATTCTTCCCGCCAAGTTTCGGGACGAACTCTCCACCGGAGTGGTGATGACACGCGGGCAGGAACACTGCATCTACGTGTTCAGCACCCGGGAATTCGAAATCCTGCACGACAAGATCCGCCAGGCGCCGGTCACGAGCAAGCAAGCTCGTGATTACCTTCGGGTTTTTCTGTCGGGTGCGAGTTCGGAAACACCGGACAAACAAAACCGCGTCACCATCCCCGGCAACCTACGCAGCTATGCGGGGCTTGACCGGGAACTGACCGTCATCGGTGCTGGCAGCCGAGTCGAGATTTGGGACAGCGAAGCGTGGGCCACGTACCTCGCCGAGCAGGAGACCTCGTACGCCAACACGACGGAGGAGGTGATTCCGGGACTCTTCTAGCCCTTGGCGCCTGACTCCCAGCCGTTTTTGCCCTGACACACTTCCCCGGTGCCAGGACGAAATGGAGGGGAATCAGGCGTCACGGACTATCCCGGCATTATGGCTGGTAACGAAATTCACACCCCGGTATTGCTCGAACGCTGCGTCGAGCTACTCGCACCCGCGCTCGCCCGGCCCGGCGCCGTGCTCGTCGACGCGACACTCGGCATGGGCGGACACGCAGAAGCGATCCTGTCACGCTTCCCCGAACTGACCCTTGTCGGCCTCGACCGCGACACCGAGGCCCTCGCCATTGCCGAGGAACGACTCAAGGACTTCGGCGACCGGGTACACCTCGTACACACCGTCTACGACGGCATCGGCGAGGCCCTCGATGGCCTCGGTATCAGCGAAGTCGCCGGCGTACTTTTCGACCTCGGCGTCTCGTCGCTACAAATTGACCGGGTCGAACGCGGCTTCTCGTACTCGAAGGATGCTCCTCTCGATATGCGCATGGACGGTACAGCCGGCCTCACCGCCGAGAGCATCCTCGCCGATTACAGTGAGCATGATCTCAGGCGCATCTTCCAGGACTACGGCGAAGAGAAACTGTCCGCACGCTACGCCAAGGCCATCGTTGAAGCCCGCGAACTGACTCCGTTCGTGCGATCGGCGCAACTGGTCGACGTGATCACCAAGGCCACCCCGGTCGCCATCCAGCGTCTCGGCCACCCGGCCAAGCGGGTGTTCCAGGCGCTGCGCATCGAGGTCAACCAGGAGTTGGCCGTGCTCGAACGGGCCATTCCCGCCGCGCTCGATCGGGTAGCCGTCGGCGGCCGCATCGTCGTCATGGCTTACCAGTCGCTCGAGGACCGCATCGTCAAGCGGGCCTTCGCCGCCGCATCCGGTTCCACAGCTCCCGCCGGACTCCCGGTCGAGCTGCCCGAACACAAGCCACTCTTCACCCTTCTGCTGCGCGGCGCCGAACTTGCCTCCGACGAAGAAAAAGCTCTCAACCCCCGTGCCACGCCGGTCAGGCTGCGCGCCGCTGAACGACTGAGAAGGGCCACCGCATGAGCGACAACCTGGCACGCGCACCGTTTTCACTTGACAGCGACCAGTTCGATGCTCTGAATCCGGAACGCCGTGGGTTCCGCCTCGTCTCGCCCGCCCCGAGCCGTCGGGCCCGCCCGCGCATCTTCTACGCGCTCACCTCGGTAGCCGGCATAGCCGCCATCATCGTCGCCCAACTGCTGCTGAGTGTCGGCATCTCCCAGGGCGCCTATGAGATTTCGAGCCTGCAATCGAACCAGTCAGACCTCGGGCGCACCGCGGCCAGTTTGAATGAAGACCTCGTTCGGGTGTCCTCCCCGCAGAGCCTTGCCGCCAATGCCGAAGGATTGGGCATGGTCAGCAACTCCAATCCGGTCTACCTGCGGCTCTCCGACGGTGCTGTTTTGGGCGCTCCGGCGTCGGCGTCGGGTTCCCAGGCCGGAGCGGCCAGCCTGGTACCCAACGCCCTGTTGACCGGTAGCACCCCGCTGACGCAGCTTCCGGACGACGCGGCCGCCAAGGCTGGCGCCGTCGCAATCACCAGCGCTCCGGTCGTGCCCGCGGGACTCGCGGCGCCCACTACCCGATAGTTCCCCCGGAGTCGACCAGAATGGGCAGATGAGCGTGCGCAACAGCAGTGCCGGAGACAACAATCCGACTAAATCCCGGTCCAGCCGCCGACGCACCTTTTTCACCATCGTCGTGCTGTTCGCCGTGATCGCCGTGTTTCTGGTGCGCCTGGTCGACATTCAGGTTGTGCAGGCCGATTCGCTCACCGCCGACTCCGTGGGAAACCGCTCGGTCGGCCAGGTGGTCTACGGTTCACGCGGCGAGATCGTGGACACCAACGGTGTCGTGCTGGCCGGAACGGTCATGCGTTTCAATATCACCATGTCTCCGGTGAATGCGACACCGTTCAAGCGCACCGTCAATGGCAAGAAAATCGAAATTTCGGTGGCCGAAGCCGCCGCCGAAATCGGCGCAGCGACCGGTCAAAGCGGTGATGCCATTCTGTCGACGATCTCGACCGCCCTGAAGGCGAATGCCAAAACGAACTTCGCCTACATCGCGAAGAAGGTCGATGTGGACGTGTTGCGCGCAGTGCAAGACCTGCACATTCCCTGGACCTACTCCGAGAAAAGTCCCAGCCGGGTCTACCCGAATGGGGCCGTCGCCGGCAACGTGCTCGGCTTTCTGTCGGGGGAGGGCGTGCCGCAGGCTGGCCTCGAATCCGGGCAGGAAACCTGCCTGGCCTCAACCAACGGTTCGGAGACTTACGAAAAGGGTGCCGACGGCGTGCGCATTCCGGGTAGCAGCGTCACGAGCAGCGAGGCCGTCGACGGCGGCGATGTCGTGACGACCATCGACTCCGACCTGCAATGGTTCGTGCAGCAGACCCTTGCCGCACGGGCGCAGGAGACCGGGGCAGCGTGGGCGACGGCGGTCGTGCAGGATGCCAAGAGCGGCAAGCTACTGGCTGTGGCCGACTATCCCTCGGTCGACCCGAACAATGTCGGCGGTACCAAGAACCCGGAGGATCGCGGCTCCCGCGCCTTCACCCAGTCCTTCGAACCCGGCTCGACCTTTAAAGCGCTCACCGCGGCATCCGTGCTCGACGCCGGGGTGGCCACGCTCGACACCGGCATCGTCGTGCCCTACCGGTACCTGCCGGCCAACGGCGCGAACATCAATGACAGCCATCAACACCCCGACCAGCGTATGACTCTCACCGGCGTGCTGATCGACTCGAGCAACACCGGCATGTCCAAGTTCGGTGAACTGCTCACCAAACAGCAGCGCTTCGACTACATGAAAGCATTCGGTGTGGGCACCGCGACCGAGACTGGTTTTCCGCGCGAGGACGGCGGAATACTGCACGCGGTCGACGACTGGGACAGCCAGACCAACTACGCGACCATGTTTGGTCAGGGCCTGACCACGAGCGCATTGCAGGTTGCGAGCATCTACCAGACCATCGCCAACGACGGCGTGCGCATGCCGGTGCAGTTGGTGGAGGGGTGCCGGCAATCCGACGGCACCATGACCGAGGTGCCCGACGTGACCGGTACCCGGGTGCTGTCCGAGACGGCGGCGCACGAAACCAGTGACGTGCTCGAGATGGTGTACCAGAAGAGCTGGGTGGCCAGCAAGTGGAATATTCCTGGCTACCGCGTGGCTGCCAAGACCGGAACCGCCCAGATGCCGGACGGTAAGGGTGGATACTCCAACGGGTATTTGGTGTCGGTGTCCGGGTACGCTCCGGCGGACGATGCACAGTATGTCGTTTCGGTGAGCATCGCCGACCCTGTTAAACTGAACACGTCGGCCGCACCGGCTCCGGTCTTCCAGGAGATCATGAGTCAGGTGTTGAAAAAGTACCGGGCGGTTCCTTCAGGTGCGACTCCGCCTGACCTCCCTTCCACCTGGTAAGAAAGTGAGCCCTGCGTGTCTGAATTGGCGCCGTCGGCTCTTCGTCCCGAGCACCCCGTTCCGCGGTCGTTGTCGGGATTGGTTGCCGAATTTGATCTAGAACTGCGTGGAGACATCGACGGTCTCGAGGTCACCGGTGTGAGCCTGAGCTCGCGCACGGTGCAACCGGGTGACCTCTATGTCGGTGTTCCCGGCCAACACCTGCACGGTGCCAGCTTCGCCGCGGCGGCTGCCGAGGCCGGCGCAGTGGCCATCCTGACCGACGAGGCGGGCGCTGTGCTGTGTGCGGGCAGCGGTCTGCCCGTGCTCGTGACACCGGATGCCCGGGCCGCGCTCGGCGCCGTTGCCGCCTGGATCTACCGCACCCACGACAACCCGGCGACCCTGTTCGCGGTCACCGGGACCAATGGCAAAACCAGCGTCGTCTACCTGCTCTTTGGCATTCTGAACCAACTGGGCGTTGTCTCCGGACTCACCTCCACCGCTGAACGCCGCATTGGCGACCTCGCCGTGACGAGTGCGCTCACCACACCGGAAGCCAGCGAACTGCACGCCCTGCTGGCGCGCATGAACGAGGCGGAAGTGCGCGCGGTCGGCATCGAGGTGTCAGCACAGGCCCTGAGCCGCTACCGGGTCGACGGACTCGTCTTCGACATCGCGGCGTTCACGAATCTCAGCCACGACCACCTCGACGACTACGCGGCCATGGACGACTACTTCCATGCCAAGCTCGAGCTGTTCCAGCCCGACCGCTCGCACCGCGGCGTCGTCACCGTCGACACCGACTGGGGTCGCCGAATCGCCGACGAGTGCCGTATCCCGGTGACGACGATCACCAACCGGGCCGACGTGGACGCCGACTGGCGCATGACCGTGGTCGGCGAATCCGCCACGCACACCGACTTCGTGCTCGAGGGCCAGGGCGGTCGCCGCCTGCACACCCGGGTGCCGCTGCTGGGCTGGTATATGGCCGCCAACGCCGCGCTGGCCATCGTCATGCTCGTGGAGAGCGGATTCGACCTCGGCGCGATCCAACACACGCTGAACCGCGACGGTGGCATCGTGGCTTTCATTCCCGGGCGCGCGGAGCGCATCTCCGGTGATCGCGGCCCGCTCGTCTACATCGACTACGGCCACAGCCCCGATGCTTTCCTCAACACCCTCGCGGCCCTACGCAAATTCACGCCCGGCAAACTGATCATGTTGTTCGGTGCCGACGGCGACCGCGACACCACGAAACGCGCCGATATGGGCAGAATCGCCGCGCAAGGCAGCGATATCGTGGTCGTGACCGACTTTCACCCGCGGTTTGAAGACGCCGCGAGCATCCGTAGCGTTCTGCTGAACGCTGCCCGCGAAGCTGTGCCAGACGGCGAGTTCTACGAGGTGGCCAATCCGCGTGTGGCATTTCGCACGGCGTTGTCACTCGCACACGAAGGAGACACCATTCTTTACGCCGGCCCAGGCCACGAGGACTACCACGAGGTGCAAGGCGTGAAACTGCCGTATTCGGCCCGGGAAGACTCCCGGCAGGCGCTTCGCGACGCGGGGTGGCTGTAAATGATCGCCCTCTCCCTGTCCGATATCAGCCAGGCCGTCAACGGTGCCCTGCACCTCACCGACGCCTCCTCGGCCACTGACCTCGTTGACGGTTCGGTGCAGACCGACTCCCGGCTGAGCGAACCCGGCTCCATTTTCGTAGCCAAGTTCGGCGCGGTCACCGACGGACACCTGTTCGCGTCCGACGCGACCGGACGCGGTGCCGTGCTGCTCATCGTGGAACATCTGCTCGATTTGCCGGTCACCCAGATTGTCGTCGCCGACGCCGTCGCAGCGCTCGGCGCCCTGGCCGCCGCGGTCGTCGCCAGGGTGCGCGCCGTCGGGAACCTGAAGGTCGTCGCCGTCACCGGTTCCAACGGCAAGACCACCACCAAGAACCTGTTGCGCAGCATGCTCGAACAGGTCGGCCCCACCGTCGCCCCGCGCGGCTCTTTCAACAATCAGGTCGGTGCGCCGATGACGATGCTCGAGGTGACGTTCGAGACACGGTTTCTCGTGATCGAGATGGGGGCCAGCAGCGAGGGCGCGATCGCGAACCTCGTGCGTCTGGTCCGCCCCGACATCGGCATTGTGCTCATCGTAGGTCTGGCTCATGCCGGCGAATTCGGCGACCTCGACGCCACCGTGCGGGCGAAATCCGAGATGGTCACCGATCTGCTCGAAACGGATGTCGCGGTGCTCAACGCCGATGATCCACGGGTCGCGCAGATGGCCGCGATCACCCCCGCGCGCATCGTCCGCTTCGGTGAATATGGCCAGGCCGACGTGCGCGCGAGCGACCTGAACTCCGGCCGTACCGGAACGACCTTTACCCTGCACCTCGCGAGCGGGCAGAGCGCCACGGTCGAGTTTCGCGTGCTCGGTGAGCACCACGTCATGAACGCCCTCGCCGCGGCGGCCGCCGCCGAGGTGCTCGGAGTATCGCTTGGCGACATCGTCGCCGCACTGCAAGCCACCACGCGAGCCGAACGATGGCGCATGGAGGTACTCGGCGGCAAAGACGACATCACCGTCATTAACGACGCCTACAACGCGAGCCCCGACTCGATGAGCGCTGCCCTCAAGACACTCGCGCAGATCGGCACCCCCGGCCGACGCACCATCGCGGTGCTCGGGGAGATGGCCGAGCTCGGTGAACTGGCCGGCGACGAGCACGATCGGATCGGACTGCTCGCCGTGCGCCTGAATATCTCCCAGATGATCGTGGTGGGCCCCGCGGCCCGCCGCATGCACATCAGCACGATCAACGAGGGATCCTGGGACGGTGAGTCGGCCTATGTCGACACGCCGGACGAAGCCTTCGATCTGGTGCGCAGCAGCGTGAATCCGGGGGATACGGTGCTGGTGAAGTCATCGAACTCCGCGGGTCTGCGATTCCTCGGCGATCGACTGGGAGACTTGTTCTCGTGAGAGTCCTTTTACTGTCCGGTGCGTTTTCGCTCGCGTTCACCCTGTTCCTGACTCCGCTGTTCATTCGATTGTTCAAGAAGCTCGGCTGGGGCCAGTTCATTCGCGACGACGGCCCCAAGAGCCACCACGCCAAGCGCGGCACCGCCACCATGGGTGGCATCATCATCATTCTGGGTGTGCTGATCAGCTACTTCACCACCATGCTGATCGAACAACGGCCCTTCACCCCGTCGCCGTTGCTCGTGCTGTTCATGATGGTCGGCCTGGGACTCGTCGGTTTTCTCGACGACTTTCTCAAGACCCGCAATCAGCGCAGCCTCGGGCTCGGCGGCTGGTCGAAAGTACTCGGGCAGGTCATCGTCGCCGGTGCCTTCGGCGTCTTGTCGCTGCAATTCGCCGACCGCAACGGCCAGACACCCGCGTCGACCAGCATCTCCTTCATTCGCGACCTGCCGCTCGACTTCATGAAGCTCGGTACCTTCATCGGGATCGGCGTGTTCCTGATCTGGATCTGCCTGATAGTCGCCGCGACCTCGAACGGCGTCAACGTGGCCGACGGCCTCGACGGCCTCGCCACGGGGGCACTGATCTTCGCCATCGGGTCTTTCGTCGTGATCGGTTTCTGGCAGTCCAACCAGAGCTGCTTCGGGGGAGCGGATGCCGCCGATCAATACAAGTGTTATCTCGGGCCCGACTCCTTCGACCTCGCCATTGTCGCTGCGACCATCGTCGGCGGCTTGATCGGATTTCTCTGGTGGAACACCTCTCCGGCCAAGATATTTCTCGGTGACACCGGATCGCTCGCCCTCGGCGGCGCCCTCGCCGCCCTCGCGATTCTCAGCCGCACCGAACTACTCCTCGTGCTCATCGGCGGGCTGTTCGTGATGGAAGCCGGTTCGGTGATCGTGCAGCGCGCCTACTTCAAGATCACGCACGGTAAACGCATCTTCCTGATGAGTCCGATCCATCACCATTTCGAACTCAAAGGGTGGGCCGAAGTAACGGTCGTCGTGCGATTCTGGATCATCGGCGGCCTGCTCGTCGCTGCCGGTGTCGGCTCCTTCTACCTCGAGTGGCTGTCGCGCTAATGGGTGCTGACACTAATGCTGATGGAGACGCCGGCACCAACGACCGCCTGAATGAGCTCACCAGCTGGCACGCCGATTGGAGGGGCCTGCGCGTGAGCGTGCTGGGCCTCGGCGTGACGGGCTTCGCCGCCGCCGACACCCTGGCAGAGCTCGGCGCCGACGTGCTCGTGCTGGCGTCGCCGGGCCCCGACGAACGGTTCGATCTACTTACCGTGCTCGGGGTGCCGTTCGTGCAGGCTGACCTGCGCGAGGTTCCTGCCCAACTCGCGGCGCAGCATCCGGAATTGATGATCGTGTCGCCCGGTTTTCACCCGGACCACCCGCTGCTGCTCTGGGCGGCCGCACACGAGGTTCCGGTCTGGGGCGATATAGAACTGGCCTGGCGGCTGCGTGACAAGGTCGGCCCTCCCGCCGAGTGGATGCTCGTCACCGGCACCAACGGCAAGACCACGACCGTGCAACTAACCGCCACGATGCTCGCCGCCCACGGCAGCCGCGTCGCCCCCTGCGGCAACATCGGCGTGCCAGTGCTCGACGCCATCCGCGACCCGCAGGGCTGGGACGTGCTGGTCGTCGAACTGTCGAGCTACCAGCTGCACCACCTGCCGCACAGCGGCCCCGGTGCCCTCAAACCCTGGGCGAGCGTCTGCCTCAACCTTGCCGACGATCACCTTGACTGGCACGGAACGGCTGCGGCCTATCGCGCCGCCAAGGCGACCGTCTACCTGCACACCGCCGTGGCGTGCGTCTACAACAAGGCGGATGACGCGACCCTCACCATGGTGCAGAACGCCGACGTGCAGGATGGCGCCCGGGCGATCGGTTTCGGACTCGGCGTGCCCGGACCGAGCGAGTTGGGCATCGTCGACGGCATCGTCTGCGATCGGGCTTTTCTGGAGGACCGGTTTGAACGCGCGCTCGAGCTGACCACGGTGCCGCACCTCGTCGCCGCCGGACTCGGCGCCCCGCACGTGATCGCGGACGTGCTCGCCGCGAGCGCCCTGGCCCGGTCGTTCGGCGTGCTCCCGGCGACCATCCATACGGCGCTGGAAACTTTCCACCTCGACGCCCACCGCATCGAGACCGTCGCCATCGGAGACGGCGTCGAGTGGATCGACGATTCCAAAGCCACCAACCCGCACGCCGCCGACGCCTCATTGGCCGCCTATGAGTCGGTCGTTTGGCTGGTCGGCGGGCTGCTCAAAGGGGTCGACATCGACGCCCTCGTGCACAAGCACGTCGGCCGTCTGCGGGGGGCGATCATCATCGGCGTCGACCGAACGGTATTACGGCAGGCATTCGCGCGACACGCCCCCGACCTGACCGTGTTCGAGATCGACTCGGACGACACTGATCAGGTGATGACGGAAGCGGTGCGACGTGCCGCCGAACTCGCTCTGGCTGGTGACACGGTGCTGCTGGCACCGGCAGCCGCGTCGATGGACCAGTTCGAGAGCTATGCCGAACGGGGCCGGCTTTTCAATCAGGCAGTACACGACTTCTTGGGCAGGTGACGCGGATGGTACAGGTGCCGCGTAACCCCGCTTCCCGCACCAGGCCGGCCGCTCAGGTCCAGCCCAGCGCACCGACTTCTCTCCCGACCTCACACCCGTCGACCGGTGCGCGCCAGGCGCCCAGTGCTCGCCTGGCGGCCCTGCGGCCATCGCGGGGCGCGGCCGTGCCAGCCGCACCGGAAGCGGCGGGCGGGCCATCGGTTCGGATCAACCTGGGTCGCGTGTTCAAGGCTGAGGGCGGCAACTACTTTCTGCTGCTCGGTACGACCCTGTTCCTGGTCATTTTCGGCCTCGTCATGGTGCTGTCGTCGTCGTCGGTGGACTCCTTTCTGGCCGACATGGGGTTCTTCGGTGGACTGTTGCGTCAGGGCATGTTCGCCCTGATCGGTCTTCCGCTTATGCTCGTCGTGAGTCGGCTGCCGCTCGCCTTCTGGCGTCGCGTGGCCTGGCCGTCCTTGCTGATCACCAGCTTTCTGCAGTTTCTCGTCGTGGCCACCGGGCTCGGCGTCGGAACCGGCGGCAACACCAACTGGCTGAACATCGGCGGCATCCAATTTCAGCCGTCCGAGGGCATCAAGGTGGCCCTGGTCGTCTGGCTCGGCATGATTCTCTCGCAAAAGCAGAACCAGCTCGACGACTGGAAGCACGTGTTCATTCCCGTGTTCGGTGTCGGCGGCGGCGCGGTGCTGCTCGTCATGATCGGCGGTGACCTCGGAACCGCCATGATCATGGCCGGCATACTTTTTGGCGCGCTGTTCTTCGCAGGAGTCAAAATGCGGCTCCTCGCCGTGCCGGTGCTGATCGGCGTCGGCGCCGCCATCGTGCTGGCCATTGTGAGTCCCAACCGCATGACCCGCATCACGAGCTTTCTCAGCGAGAGCTGTACCCAGCTGAGCGGGGAGATCTCCAGCAGCTGCTGGCAGCCGCTGCACGGCACCTGGGCGCTGGCCAACGGCGGAATCCTCGGCGTGGGCCTGGGCAACTCAAAGGCCAAATGGTCCTGGCTGCCGGCGGCCGACAATGACTACATCTTCGCCATCATCGGCGAGGAGCTCGGCCTGATCGGCTGCATCGTCGTGCTCGGCATGTTCATTCTGTTGGCCTTCGCCTTCCTCCGCATCATGCGTTCGGCCACGACGGTTCAGGGCAAGGTGTCCACGGCCGCTGTCATGGTCTGGATCATCGGCCAGGCCTTCGTCAACATCGCCGTCGTGCTCGGAGTGTTCCCCGTGTTGGGCGTTCCACTGCCGTTGATCTCGGCGGGTGGTACCGCTTTGCTCACCACCCTCGTCGCGATCGGAATCGTGCTCTCCTTTGCGCGCGGCGACCGTTCGAGCGAACCCGCTCCTGACCCCATCGAGGCTGACCGGGCATGACCACGTACCTTCTGGCAGGCGGCGGAACCGCCGGTCACGTCAACCCCCTGCTTGCCGTCGCCGACCGCATTCGCAGCACCGAAGCGGATGCCACGGTGCTCGTGCTCGGAACGTCTGAGGGTCTCGAAGCGCGCCTGGTCCCCGCCCGCGGCTACGAGCTCATCGTCGTCCCCCGAGTGCCATTTCCACGCCGACCGAATCGGGCGGCCCTGCGCTTTCTGCCGCGCTTTGGCGCGGCCGTGCGGGCGGTGACCGACGTCATCCGTTTGCGTCACGTTGACGTGGTCGTCGGCTTCGGCGGCTACGTCTCCACCCCGGCCTACCTCGCGGCCCGGCGTGCCGGGGTGCCGATCGTCATCCACGAGGCGAACGCCAAGCCGGGCCTGGCCAACAAGCTCGGCGCCCGCCTGACCCGGCACGTCGGCGTTGCGTTCGCCGGCACACCGATTCGACATGCCCGGTTCGTCGGGATGCCACTTCGGCCCGAGATCGAAGAACTCCACCGCTCGGCGGCTCGTCCCGAAGCCCTGGCCTTCTTCTCGCTTGACCCCGACCGACCGGTGGTGCTCGTCACCGGTGGGTCGCTCGGAGCCCGCCGGCTCAACGCCACGATGGTCGCAGCGGCGGGCGACCTCGTGGCCGCGGGCTGGCAGGTGCTGCACATCACCGGGACCACGGCCGAGGTCGTCGACCCCGAGCTGCCGGATTACCACCTGGTCGCCTATTGCGACCGCATGGATCTCGCCCTGGCAGCGGCCGATTTCGCCGTGACTCGGGCGGGAGCGGCGACGGTGAGCGAACTGTGCGCGCTCGGCATTCCTGCCGTGTATGTGCCCTACCCGGTCGGCAACGGCGAGCAGCGCTTCAACGCCTCGCCCGTGCTGGCAGCCGGCGGGGGAGTGCTGATCGCCGACTCCGATTTCGTGCCGACCTGGGTTCAGGGTGAGTTGGTGGCACTGCTGGGTGACCGCGCGAGGCTGGCGTCGATGGCGCGGGGGGCGGCGTCCGTTGGCGCACTCGACGGAACGGCCCGAATGCTCGACCTGATCCACGGGGCCCTCCCGTCGTGATCGTCAGGCTGCACGCGTAACGTAGTGCCCGCACGATCTGTTTTATTTGCTACACCTCATCAGCTGCAACCGAGAAGAGCGCACCGCCGTGATCAAACCAGACCTCACTCTGACCATTCCTGACGACCTCGGAGTGGTGCACTTCGTGGGGATCGGCGGATCCGGCATGAGCGGCATCGCACGCTTGTTCCTGAACCGCGGCTACACGGTGACCGGCTCCGATGCGAAGGAGTCGCCCAACGTGCAGGCGCTCCGCGATCTGGGTGCCAGCGTCTTCATCGGCCATGACGCGGCCAACGTCGGCAACGCCGACACGCTCGTGGTCACCGGCGCCCTCTGGTTGGACAACCCCGAGTACGTGCTCGCCAACGAACGCGGGCTCCCGGTGCTGCACCGGGCGCAGGCCCTGGCCTGGCTCATCCGTGAGCACCGCCTCGTCTCGGTCGCCGGCGCCCACGGCAAGACCACGTCCACCGGAATGATCGTCACCGGACTCCTCGGCCTCGGCCAGGACCCGAGCTTCGTCAACGGCGGTGTGATCGAATCCCTCGGCGTGAGCTCGGCCAGTGGTGGCGACGACCTGTTCGTGGTCGAAGCTGACGAATCCGACGGCTCCTTTCTGCTCTACCACACGGCGGTCGCCCTGATCACGAACGTCGACCCCGACCACCTCGACCACTACGGCTCGCTCGAAGCCTTCCAGGCTGCTTTCGTGGAGTTCAGCCGCAACGCGAGCGAGCTGGTCGTCATCTCGTCCGACGACGCCGGCGCCGTGCGGGTCACCGCCACGATTGCCGAAGCGGATGTCGCCGCGCGGGTGATCACCTTCGGGGAGCATCCCGATTCCACCGTGCGCGTGCACTCCATCACCACGACCGGACCGGTGAGCTTCAGCGTCTCCTGGCGGGGCCAGGATTACAGCGCCACCCTACGCATCCCCGGCAAGCACAACGCCATCAACGCGGCCGGCGCCTTTGCCGTTCTGGTCGGCCTCGGATTCGACCCCGCAGCAAGCCTTGACGCGATCGCCGGGTTCGGCGGCACGCAGCGCCGGTTCGAGCTGCACGGCACGGTCGGCGGCGTGAGCGTCTATGACGACTACGCCCACCACCCGACCGAGGTCGCCGCCGCTCTCGCTGCAGCCCGCACGGTCGTCGGCGCGGGCCGCATCATTGCGGTGCACCAGCCGCACTTGTACAGCCGAACACGCATGTTCGCGCAGGAATTCGCCGAGACTCTCGAGACCTTCGCCGACCAGACCATCGTGCTCGGCGTCTACGGCGCCCGCGAAGATCCAGAGCCCGGCGTGACCGGCGCACTCGTCTCCGAACGGTTCCGCGACCCGTCGCACGTTGCCTACGTGCCCGACTGGCAGGATGCTGCCGACTACCTGGCCAGCATCGCCCGCGACGGCGACTTCGTCGTGACCCTCGGTTGCGGCGACGTCAACCGCATCGTGCCCCAGCTGCTCGCCTCGTTGGAAAAGGCACGCGGATGAGGCGGCGGTGAGGCGACCAGGCGGCTTCCAGCATCCGGCCCAGCCGGCTCCCGAGCCGGCCGGCAAGCCGACTTTGGGCACAAAAGCACACCGCAACAGGGTGACAACGGCTCGTTCAGACGAGCAGACTCCGCATCCGACAGAGTCGACAAGCACCCGGGGCGCCGTTGGGCCCCTGAAGCGCTCGTCGAAGCCGTTCGACGCTTCCGATACGACGACAGAACCGATCATCCACGCCGGGGTCACGGCATCCGTGGCGGCGAACACGGTGATCCCCGTGCCGGGTGTGACTTCTCTGGCGTCGGCGAACACGACCGAGGGGTCGTCCGGCGGCACAGCGGGAGCCCGTGCGGCCCGGTCAGTGCTCCGAGCCGCTCAGCGTGCCCGTAAACGCTTCGAACGGGCCGAGGTACGCCGGTTCACCGGGCGCACTCGGCGCCGGCGTACCGCTTGGATTCTCGGTGCCGGTTCTGTTGTTGTCGCCTTCGGACTGATTATCGGTGCCGCCTACTCACCGTTGATGGCGCTCCGTACGATCGAGGTCGTGGGTACCAGCCGCATTCCGGCGACCGACGTGTCGGCGGCCCTGGCCGGCCAGATCGGAACGCCCCTTCCTTTGATCGAGACCGACCTGGTCAAGAGCGAACTGTCGCAGTTCACGCTCATCCAGAGCTACGTCACCGAGAGTCGCCCGCCCGGCACGCTCGTGGTGCGCATCATCGAGCGGGTTCCGGTGGGCGTGCTGGCCGGTCCGACCGGTTTCGACCTAGTCGATGCCGCGGGCGTCGTCATCGAGACGACGCCGGTACGCACGGCGGGCTACCCGCTCATCGACGCCCCGAACGGAATCGACAGTGCCGGGTTCACCGCCGCAGCCGCCGTACTCACCGTGCTCCCGGACAGCATCCGCACCCAGTTGGATGCGGTGACCGCCGCAACCACGGACGACGTCACCCTGAGTCTGCTCGGCGGTGAACGCGTCGTCTGGGGCAGTGCGGAGAAGTCGGAATACAAGGCCGTCGTGCTGGCCGCCCTATTCATCGGACACCCGGCCGGCACGGTCAACGAGTACGACGTCTCATCACCCGACAGCGCCGTACTGCGCTAGTTCGCGCACCCACGGGGTCTTCACCACGGATTCGGCGAGTTCTTCGCGACACGCGGGCGCGCCTCCCCATCCACGCGTCACCCGCGCATACTTTCGTAAACAGGAATTGCATACTCAGCATAACTTTAAACTTCGACAAGAGGTTTAAGGTTCCACCCGGAGGCCGGACGTGTCAAACAATCAAAATTATCTAGCCGTCATCAAGGTTGTCGGCATCGGCGGTGGCGGCGTCAATGCCGTCAACCGCATGATCGAGCTGGGCCTCCGCGGTGTCGAGTTCATCGCCATCAATACGGATGCCCAGGCTCTGCTCATGAGCGACGCCGACGTCAAGCTCGACGTCGGTCGTGACCTCACCCGCGGTCTTGGTGCCGGCGCTGACCCCGAGGTGGGTCGCCGCGCCGCAGAAGACCACGCTGAAGAGATCGAGGAGGCCCTCGCCGGTGCCGACATGGTCTTCGTCACCGCCGGAGAGGGTGGCGGTACCGGAACCGGTGGCGCGCCTGTCGTCGCCCGCATCGCCAAGTCGATTGGCGCCCTCACTATCGGTGTGGTCACCAAGCCGTTCGGCTTTGAGGGCAAGCGTCGCCAGGCCCAGGCGGAGACCGGGGTCGCCTCACTCAAGAATGAGGTCGACACCCTCATCGTCGTGCCCAATGATCGCCTGCTCGAAATCAGCGACCGCGGCATCAGCATGCTCGAAGCCTTCGCCACCGCCGACCAGGTGCTCCTGGCCGGTGTGCAGGGCATCACCGACCTGATCACCACCCCGGGCCTGATCAACCTCGACTTCGCCGACGTCAAGTCGGTCATGCAGGGCGCCGGCTCCGCCCTCATGGGCATCGGTTCTGCTCGTGGTGCCGATCGCGCGATCAAGGCAGCTGAACTGGCCGTTGCCTCGCCCCTGCTCGAAGCGAGCATCGACGGCGCCCACGGCGTCCTCCTGTCGATTCAGGGCGGATCCAACCTCGGCATCTTTGAGATCAACGATGCGGCTCGCCTCGTCCAGGAGGCCGTGCACCCCGAAGCCAACATCATCTTCGGTGCCGTCATCGATGACACCCTGGGCGACGAGGTGCGGGTCACCGTCATCGCCGCCGGTTTCGACGGCGGTGAGCCTGGCGCCAAAGCGGTCGAGGTGCGGCGTGCCGACCTCGTCGCTGCTGGGATTGCAGCAGGCGCCGGAACGGCCACGGCCGGTGCGCTGGCATCCGCCGGCAGCGCCAACGGCGCACCGGCGACCGGCTCGGGAAGCTACAGCGATGGCGAGCTCGCGGCCGTCTGGGGGAGCTCCGACGCCGCCAATGGCGTAACCGTGGCCGACCCGGCCTTTGAAGAAGAGGCCGATGACCTGGACATCCCCGACTTCCTCAAGTAGACCCGACCTCTTCAGCAGGTCGATGAGCAGCAGTCCCCGGGCCGACGCCAGTCGGGTCAGCCCGGGGGCAGCGCCTTCTTTGCACGTAACGAACAGAGCAGCCTGAGCATGGCACTTCCTGACGCGACACCCTCCGAGTTATCCTCGAGCGATTTGGCCACCCGGCTGGGCGCAGTACGTACCGGCGTCGCTGACGCTGCACGCGAGGCCGGTCGAGACCCCGCCGGAATCACGACAATCGTGGTCACCAAATTCCACCCGGTGTCACTCATTGAGGAGCTCTACGCCCTCGGCGTGCGCCATGTGGGAGAGAATCGGCACCAGGAAGCGCAATCCAAGGCTGCGCTGCTGGCCGATCTCGACCTCAGCTGGCACTTCGTCGGACAGGTGCAGGGCAAGAAGGCGCGCCAGGTTCGGGCCTACGCCGACGTCATCCACTCGGTCGATCGGGAGTCCCTGGTGACCGCTCTGGGCTCGGAGGAATCGAGTCTTGACTGCTTCATTCAGGTCAATCTCACCGATGACGCTATGCGCGGCGGCGTGGATCCGCTGAACCTGTCGGCCCTGGTCGACAGCCTCCTGGCCGCGCCCGGGCTGCGCCTGCTCGGGCTGATGGCTGTGGCTCCGCTCGGCGAGGAACCGCGCCGAGCCTTCGCCCGGATGCGCGAACTCAGTGTCGAGCTGCGTACGCAGGCGCCGATGGCGACCGCACTGTCCATGGGAATGAGCCAGGACTACGCGGCGGCCGTGCTCGAAGGGGCGACACACCTAAGAATTGGCACGGCAATCACCGGCATTCGTCCGGTGCTCAGTTAATCTCGAAGTAGCAAACCAACACGGAGGTCGACATGTCCAACCCGCTCAAGAAAACCATGGTCTACCTGGGTCTGGCAGACGAAGAGCTGGAGTACCAGGCGCCCGCCGGCACCCAGGGCGCTGCCAACAATGGCTCCGCCAACCACGGCGCCACCAATCACATGAGTGCTGTTCCGTCACGCGCACACGAGAACGTGCCGCACGGCAGTGCCGCACACTCCAGCGCGGCCCAGAACTCTGCCGGTCGGGCACCGGTCACCCCCCTGCGTACGACTTCGACTCCCCAGAATGTGGCTGCGTCTGAAATGAATGAAATTCTCACGGTTCACCCGCGCGCCTACAAAGATGCCCAGGTCATTGCCGAATCCTTCCGCGATGGCATTCCGGTGATCATCAACCTGTCGCAGATGAGCGACGGCGATGCCCGCCGTCTCATCGACTTCGCAAGTGGCCTGTCGCAGGGCCTGTATGGCAAAATCGAGCGCGTGACCGCCAAGGTCTTCTTGCTGTCGCCGTCCCATGTCGTCGTCTCGGGCGACAGCACCACCGAAGAGGGCGCTGAGGACAGTTCCTTCTTCGCGCAAGGCTAGACTCAAGCGTGACTGGTATACCGATTCTGGGAAATCTTCTCTATTTCCTGTTCTTTATGTACTTCCTCGTGCTTTGGGGTCGCTTCATCGTCGACCTCGTGCGCGGCGTCAACCGGGGCTGGCGTCCGCAGGGCTTCCTGCTCGTGCTCGTCGAACTCGTCTATACGCTGACCGACCCGCCGGTACGTTTTTTCCGTCGCCTGGTCCCGCCGCTTCGCATCGGGCCTATCGCGTTGGATTTCGGCTTCACCCTGACGATGCTTTGCACCATCGTCGGCATGTCCCTGTCGGGCTTAATCTAAACGTTCGACCGGGGCATGTATCCTTATCGGATGGCTGGTTCGCCGCGAGCCCGTACTCGCTCGTTGGCCGCCCGTAGTCAATCCAACACTTGGGCGATATTCGTCTCGAGTCAGTCAAATGTTCATAACACACACAAGTTTTGAGGGTGGAAAGCCATGGCGTTAACTCCGGAAGATGTAGTCAACAAAAGGTTTCAGTCGACCAAGTTCCGCGAGGGATACGACCAGGACGAGGTCGATGACTTTCTCGACGAAGTCGTCGTCGAACTGCGTCGTCTGACCAAGGAGAACGAGGAACTGCGCGGCCAGGTCGGCTCCGATGCTGCCCCGGCAGCCGAGTCTGCTCCGGTCGCTGCCGCAGTTGCCGAGCCGGTTGCAGTGGTCGAACCGGTCGTGGCCGCTCCGGTTGCTGCCGTCGTCGCCGCGCCGATCGACGAGACCGCCGGCACGACCAATCTGCTGCAGCTGGCTCGCCGCCTGCACGAAGAGCACGTCAAGGAAGGCGCCGAGAAGCGCGACGCCCTGATCGCCGAGGGCCATGCGACCGCGGCACGCGTCATCGCCGAAGCCGAGACCCAGCAGCGCGTCCAGCTGCAGAAGCTCGATCAGGAACGTTCCACCCTCGAAGGCAAGATCGACGAGCTGCGCACGTTCGAGCGGGAGTACCGCCTCAAGCTGAAGAGCTACATCGAGGGCCAGCTCCACGACCTCGACGCGAGCTCGGTTGACGCCGGGAACGCGCCGAAGCCCAGCTTCCAGGGCTTTGGAGCCTAGCGCAAGAACGAAGAAGCGTTCGCGAGCGCTCATCGTTCTAGCTCTCGTCGCGCTGGGCGTTTACGCGCTCGATCAATTCAGTAAGTACCTCGTCGTCGTCTCGATGACCGAGGGCTCCGTGATTCGGGTTCTGAACGATGTGCTGCAATGGCATTTCGTTCGGAACCCGGGCGCGGCCTTTTCGCTCGCGAGCGGATCCACCTGGATCTTCTCGATCATCGCCGCCGCGGTCGTGGTGTTCATCGTCTGGTTCGCCCGGCGCATCCGTTCACTGGCCTGGGGCCTCGTCTTTGGGCTCCTGCTCGGTGGCGTGCTCGGAAACCTGACGGATCGGTTGCTGCGCGAACCCGGCTTCGGGGTAGGGCACGTCGTCGATTTCATCTCAACTCCGTGGCTGCTGCCGGCGATTTACAACGTCGCCGACATAGCCATCGTGACCAGCATGGTTATCTTTATGATTTTGACGATTCGCGGCATCGGCCTGGACGGCAATAAGGCCGAAGCTGTCAGCAAGACCGCCAGCCCGAGCGTGGAGTCACCCCGGCATCAAACGGATGCTGTGACCCCGGACGTGTCGACCAGCGACCGGCCGACACCCGGGGCCGAGGCCCGGCCGTGACGGGTTCCCTCGACCTGACCAACCCCCCGGAGCGGCGATCGCTTCCCCTTCCGGACGGTTTGGAAGGTGTGCGCGTTGATGCCGGACTGGCCAAGTTGTTCGGATTCTCCCGCAGCTTCGCCGCCGAGGTCTCCGAGGCCGGAGGCGTCGTGCTCGACGGTACCGTCGTGGGCAAATCTGACCGTTTGCGAGCCGGCAGCTGGATCGAAGTCACCTGGCAGCCCAAGCAGCCGGTGCGCATCATTCCCATCGCCGTTCCCGACCTGACCATCGTGCACGACGACGAGAGCATCGTCGTCATCAACAAGCCGGCCGGGGTCGCGGCTCATCCGAGCGTCGGCTGGACTGGTCCAACCGTTCCCGGCGCCCTCGCGGCGGCGGGTTACCGGATCGCGACCTCGGGCGCAGCCGAACGCGCGGGGATCGTGCATCGCCTCGACGTGGGCACGAGCGGCCTCATGGTCATCGCCAAGTCGGAGACGGCCTACGTCGCGCTGAAGAAAGCGTTCCACGACCGCGAGGTCGAGAAGATCTACCACGCCGTCGTGCAGGGCCATCCCGATCCGCTCACCGGCACCATCGACGCACCCATCGGACGCCACCCGCGGTCGGACTGGAAGTTCGCGGTCATGGCCGACGGCAAGCACTCGATCACCCACTACGAGACCCTGGAGGCTTTTCCGTCCGCCTCGCTGCTCGAGGTGCACCTGGAGACCGGGCGCACCCACCAGATTCGGGTGCACATGCACGCCCAACGGCATCCGTGTGTCGGAGACGCCATGTACGGCGCCGATCCGTCGATCACCGCCCGGCTCGGATTGAAACGCCAGTGGCTGCACGCCAAGCAGCTGGCGTTCACCCACCCGGACAGTCAGGAGTGGGTCAGCTACAACGCCGACTACCCGGCCGATCTCACCCACGCCCTTGCGGTGCTGCGCGGAGACTGACCGCTGCCGACTCTTCCATAACCGTTTCATCAACTCGTCGGAGTCATTGTGAGTAACCCGGAAACCGCCACGGATTCGTTCGTCCACCTGCACGTGCACAGCGAATATTCCATGCTGGATGGTGCTGCCCGGGTGAAACCCCTGATCAAAGCCGCCGTCGAGCAGGGGATGCCGGCGGTGGCGATCACCGACCACGGCAACGTGTTCGGTGCCTTCGACTTCTGGAAGAGCGCGACCGACGCCGGCATCAAGCCGATCATCGGCACCGAGGCCTACATCACCCCCGGCACCGATCGCCGCGACAAGACCCGGGTGCGCTGGGGCACGAGCGGACAAAACCGGGATGACGTCGGTGGCGCCGGGTCGTACACCCACATGACCCTGCTCTCCGAGAACACCGCCGGCATGCACAATCTGTTCCGGCTGTCGTCGAAGGCGAGCCTCGAGGGTTACTACTTCAAACCGCGCATGGACCGCGAGCTGCTCAGCCAGTATTCGACGGGTCTGATCGGCACGACCGGCTGCGTCGGTGGGGAAGTCCAGACCCGCTTGCGCCTAGGCCAGTACGAGGAGGCCAAGAAGGCCGCCGGAGATTTTCAGGACATCTTCGGCAAGGAGAACTTCTTCTGCGAAATCATGGATCACGGTATCGACATCGAGCGCCGTACCATGACCGACCTCCTCAAGCTTGCCAAGGAGCTTGATCTGCCCCTGCTGGCGAGCAACGACCTGCACTACACGCACGCCCACGACGCCACCGCCCACGCCGCGCTGCTCTGCGTGCAGTCGGCGTCCACCCTCGATGACCCGAACCGGTTCAAGTTCGACTCCAACGAGTTCTATCTCAAAACCGCCGCGCAAATGCGTCACCTGTTTCGCGACCACCCCGAAGCCTGCGACAACACGTTGCTCATCGCCGAGCGCTGTGAGGTGGAATTCAACACCAAAGCCAACTACATGCCCCGCTTTCCCTGCCCGGAAGGTGAGAACGAGGAAAGCTGGTTCATCAAGGAGAACGAGATCGGGCTGGCCAAGCGCTACCCGAAGGGCATCCCCGACGACGTCCGCAAGCGCGCCGACTATGAAGTCGGCATCATCGTGCAGATGGGCTTCCCCGGCTACTTTCTCGTCGTCGCCGACTTCATCATGTGGTCCAAGCAGCAGGGCATCCGCGTCGGCCCTGGCCGTGGCTCCGGTGCCGGCTCGATGGTCGCCTATGCGATGGGCATCACCGACCTCGACCCGCTCGTGCACGGACTCATCTTCGAACGCTTTCTCAACCCCGACCGCGTCTCCATGCCCGACTTCGATGTCGACTTCGACGAGCGTCGTCGCGGTGAGGTCATCAAATATGTCACCGAGAAGTACGGTGAGGAACGCGTTGCCCAGATCGTCACCTACGGCACGATCAAGGCGAAACAGGCCCTGAAAGACGCCTCGCGCGTACTCGGCTTTCCCTTCGGCATGGGGGACAAGCTCACCAAGGCCATGCCGCCGGCCATCATGGGCAAGGACGTGCCACTGACCGGCATGTTCGACAAGGACCACCCGCGCTACCGGGAAGCGGCCGACTTTCGTGCGGTGATCGAGAGCGACCCCGAAGCGCGCACCGTCTTCGACACCGCCCTGGGCCTGGAGAACCTCAAACGCCAGTGGGGCGTGCACGCCGCCGGCGTCATCATGTCGAGTGACCCCCTGATCGACATTATTCCGATCATGAAGCGTGAAGCGGATGGTCAGGTCGTCACGCAATTCGACTACCCGGCTTCCGAAGCCCTCGGACTGATCAAGATGGACTTCCTGGGGCTGCGCAACCTCACCATCATCGATGACACCCTCGACAACATCGCGGTGAACCGCGGCCACCGCCCCGTGCTCGAAGACCTCGGGCTCGAAGACCCCGCCGCCTACGAACTGCTCGCGCGCGGTGACACCCTCGGTGTCTTCCAGCTCGACGGCGGTCCGATGCGGGCCCTGCTGCGGCTCATGAAGCCCGACAACTTCGAAGACATCTCGGCCGTCATCGCCCTGTACCGTCCCGGGCCCATGGGCGCCAACTCGCACACCAACTACGCGCTGCGTAAAACCGGCGTGCAAGAGATCATCCCGATTCATAAAGAGCTTGAGGAGCCGCTTCGAGACGTCATCGGCACGACATACGGCCTGATCGTGTATCAGGAGCAGGTCATGTCGATCGCGCAGAAGCTCGCCGGCTTCTCGCTCGGTGAGGCCGACCTGTTGCGCCGCGCGATGGGTAAGAAGAAGAAGTCCGAACTGGACAAGCAGTTCGAGGGCTTCGCCCAGGGCATGCAGGACCGCGGCTATTCGATGGATGCCGTCACCACGGTCTGGAATATCCTGCTGCCGTTCTCCGACTATGCCTTCAACAAGGCGCACTCGGCCGCCTATGGCGTGCTCTCCTACTGGACCGCCTACCTCAAGGCCGTCTACCCGGCTGAGTACATGGCCGCCCTGCTCACGAGCGTCGGCGACTCCCGCGACAAGCTCGCGCTCTACCTCAATGAATGCCGCCGCATGGGCATTCAGGTGCTGGCCCCCGACGTGAACGAGTCGATCGGGTTCTTCGCGGCCGTGGGTACCGACATCCGCTTCGGCCTGGGCGCTGTGCGCAACGTCGGCTTCAACGTGGTCGAGGCCATCCGCGGTGCCCGCGAGGAAAAAGGCCGCTTCGAGTCGTTCCACGATTTTCTGCGCAAGGTGCCGCTGCCGGTCGCCAACAAGCGCACGATCGAGTCGCTGGTCAAGGCTGGGGCGTTCGATTCGCTCGGCGCGACCCGGCGCGGCATGGTCGAAATACACGAATCGGCCGTCGAGTCGGCCGTCAAGATCAAGCGGGAGGAGAGCAACGGCAATATCGGTTTCGACTTCGACAGCCTGTTTGACGAACCGCAGGACACGGAGCAGGTGCCCGACCGGCCCGAATGGAGCAAGAAGGAGAAGCTCGCCTACGAACGCGACATGCTCGGGCTGTACGTGTCCGACCACCCGCTCGCCGGGCTGGAGATTCCGCTCGCCAAACACGCGAGTACCACGATTGCCGACCTGATCGCGTCGGAATCGACCGAAGACGGTGACACGGTGACCGTGGCGGGACTGATCACGAGCGTGCAGCACCGTATTGCTAAAAAATCGGGCAACCAGTACGGCATGATCCAGGTCGAAGACTTCGGCGGTGAGATCACCGCGATGTTCATGGGCAAGGCGTACCTCGAATTCGCGCCCGAGCTGATCAGCGACGCGGTGGTCGTGGTACGTGGTCGGGTCAGCCTGCGCGACGACGGCATGAACCTGCACGCGTTCAGTGTCTTCCAGCCCGAACTCGGGCAAGGGTCCGACCAGAGCATGGTCTCGATCACGGTGGGGGAGGCCCGCGCGACGACCGACACCGTGAGTACGCTCGGTGAGATTCTTCAGCGTCACGCCGGAGATGCCGAGGTCCGGCTGAAACTGGTCAAGGGTGACCTGGCACGAGTGTTCGAGCTGCCACACCGGGTGAAGGTGAGCGCCGACCTGTTCGGTGAGCTCAAGAGCATCCTCGGGCCGAACTGCCTGACCTGATCCCGGCCGTCGGGCGGTCGTTGCACTGTCAGGATGCCTTTCCCTTGTCGCCCCGGTAAGTTCCTCACGTTCCAGCCGGGTGCGCCTAGGCTGGCACCATGCACACGCGAGAGCCGATCTATTCGACCGCTATCGGCGCCGGTCGCGCTCTGTTCGGCTTGCTCCGGGTACGCCAGACCACATCCGGGCTGAATCAGCTGCCGGCCACCGGCGGCGCCGTGCTGGCGATCACCCATTTCGGCTACCTCGATTTCGCCCTGGTCGAGTGGGTCGCCTGGTTGCACAACCGCCGGCACATCCGTTTCATGGCCAAGAAGGGCGCCTTCGACCAGCCGCTGGTCGGGCGTCTGCTGCGCGGCATGAAACATATCTCGGTCGACATGGAGAGCGGCCGTGCGGCCTACGACCAGGCTGTGGCGGCCCTCGGCACGGGTGAGCTGCTCGGCGTGTTTCCCGAGGGCGGCGTCAACGCTTCATTCACCGTGCGTGAGCTGAAAACCGGCGCGGTGCGCATGGCGCTGACCGCGAACGTGCCGATCATTCCGGTCGTCGTGTGGGGCGGGCATCGGCTGATGACCAAGAACCATCGGTCGACGCTGCGGGAGCGGCTCGGCGTGCCGGTCAGCATCCGCTTTGGCGAGTCGTTTTCAATGGATGCCGTTGACCCGGCCGACGATGACGTTGCGGCGGCCACGCTGCAGCTGCACGACATCCTGCAGGGACTCGTCGACGCGGTGCAGGCGGAGTATCCGGTTGCCGGAGTCGGCCAGTGGTGGCAACCCGCCCATCTCGGCGGAACCGCGCCGACACCGGCCGAGGCCGCGGTCGTCGAGGCTGAACGCCGGCGCCGCAAAGCGGACCGGAAGAAGCTGAGAGCCTAACCCCAGGCCATGGCGTGATCAGTTGCCGCACCCGCACCCGCACCCGCACCCGCACCCGCACCCGCACCCGCACCCGCACCCTTAATCCAGATCGAAATCGAGGGGGGCGCTGGTCAGGAATCGAAAGGACGCGGACGACGGCGGCGAAGCCGTCGATGAGGTGACCAGACCGCCGCTAGCAGCGGCGCTCGGCCGCACGGAGGTGACGGATGAGGGGGTCGTGAAATCTGCTTGATCGATGGTGAGTAATGTGTGCCCGGCGCCGGGGAGCACCACGAATGCGGCATCGGGTATCAAACGTGCGACGGCCTCGCCGTGAGCCACCGGAAAAACTGAGTCCATTTCGCCGTGCATCACGAGGGACGGGGCAGACACGGTGCCGAGGTCGCCGCGTCTGGGGTGTAAGAACTCCATGGCAGGAGGATTGGAGATCGTGGCGGCGATATCGTCGGCTCGATCTACGTCGCTGGTGATGAACTGGCGGATCCGATCCTCGTCAAACCGGGGTGATAGGCCATCGCAGGCGCGAGTGTCGAGTAGCCGGGGCGCCCGCGTGGAAAACTCGTCGAACGACCGGTGTCCCGCTGGTCGTAACGGATCACGAAGAACCCAGAGGATGCGATCGCCTCGCAGACCTCGCCCGGCCACCACAGCATAGAGGCTGACATCCCGGCGATCAGAAGCACGGGAGGGTCACGTCGCTCTCCGTACATCTCGACGCAGAGCTCGACTTCGTCGAAGGTCACAATGTACGTGCAGAGGGCCGTCATGGGACAACCATACGAACAGTTCGCTTTTTAGGACATCGATGATGGGCCTCGTTGGTGTGCATCCCGCTCAGCCACGATCTCCTCCGTTCACATCATCGTTGATGAAGTTCGGCCCTTCGAGGTGGGGCGTGCCACAGAGTTCGCGGCTCATCTCGACAGGGTACGGGAGCAGCTCCGACCGTGGGTCGGGCCTTGCTCGATGGGGCCCTTGTTCTCGGTACGTTGCGACGAATGGCTCGCCTCCCATCCCTGAAGGACGACCGTGGAGGCGCAGGTCGCCGAGTCGTTCTGTGCCGTGTGGAGCTGCCAGCCCAAAGCGTCGGTCTAGACGGCGGCGCCCGGTACCCGGTAGGTGCGCTCGTGGTAGAGCAGGGCGTCGTCGTCGGGGCCCATGCCGCCGCCCTCGATCTGCACCACCACAACGGCATTATTGTGTACCGACACCCGTTCGACGATGCGACCGATCATCCAGCTGGTCACGCCGGTGAGCACCGGGAGTCCGTACGGCCCCGGCTGCCAGTGATCTCCCACGAAACGATCCGCGTGGGGACCGGCAAGTTTCTCAGCGACAGCACGATTGTGGGCGCCCAGCATGTGAATGACCACGCGGTCGGCGACAGCGAGCGCAGACCACGAGCTGGCCGATCGGGCCATGTTGAACGTGGCCAGTGGCGGAACCGCGGAGAGCGACGCCAACGAGGTGGCCGTGAAGCCGACCGGGGAGCCGTCGGGCGCGAGCGTCGTGATCGCGGCGACCCCCGCCGCATGACGACGGAACGCATGTTTGAACGCGGCGAGGTCGTCGGGGGCATTGAGATCGGTGGCCAGCGGCGGGCTGGCAGGCACGGTCATGACGGGCAGAGTAGTCACTGGGGGTTCAACGTTGCTTTGCATACTCAACCAACAATCTGTTTCAGCACCACCCTATTCCCGCGCACTGATTGTTTAGTCGCGTTGACGGATAGGCTGGGTGACGATGATTCAGACTATTGACCTTCGCGGGAGCGAGCCGACACCGGCCGCGCTTCTGGCTTCCGTTCCGCGCGCCCTGACGAGCGTTGCCGTCGCCGCCGATGTCGCGGCCGAGCTGATCGCCGACGTACGCGCGCGCGGCGGGGCGGCCCTGCTCGACCAGGCTGAACGGCTCGACCGGGTGCGCCCGGGCCAGGTGCGGGTTCCGCCGAGCCACATTACCGACGCGGTCACCGGGCTCGACCCGGCCGTGCGCACGGCCATCACCGAGACCATCCACCGCGTACGCCTGGCCAGCGCCGCTCAGGTGCCGCCGCACGTGACCACCACCATCGAAGCCGGGGCCACCGTCACGCAACGCTGGCAGCCGGTGAACCGGGTCGGTCTCTACGTTCCCGGCGGCAAGGCCGTCTACCCCTCGAGCGTTGTGATGAACGTCGTACCCGCGCAGGTCTCGGGCGTGCGGTCGATCGCCCTTGCCTCGCCGCCGCAGAGCCAGTTCGACGGGCGCGTGCACCCGACCATTCTCGCTGTCGCCGGACTGCTCGGGGTCGATGAGATCTACGCAATGGGCGGGGCAGGGGCCATCGGCGCCCTCGCCTATGGGGTCGAAGACATCGGCCTCGACCCGGTGCAGATCGTCACCGGCCCGGGCAACGTCTATGTCGCCGCGGCCAAGCGACTCATTCGCGGGCAGGCCGGCATCGACTCCGAGGCCGGCCCCACCGACATTCTCGTCATAGCGGATGCCGCCGCCGACCCGCTGCTCGTCGCCGCCGATCTGGTCAGCCAGGCCGAGCACGACGAACTCGCTGCGGCCGTGCTGGTGACCGATTCTCCCGAGCTCGCCGAGGCCGTGGCGGCGCACCTGGCCGTGCTGGCAGCATCCACTACCCACAGCGAGCGGGTGACTGCAGCGCTTCGGGGGCGCCAGTCAGCGATCGTGCTCGTCGACGACCTGCAGGTGGCGGCCGCGTTCAGCAACGCGTTCGGGCCGGAGCACCTCGAGATCCAGACGAGCGATCCAGACGCCGTGCTCGCACAGATCGAGAACGCCGGAGCCATTTTTCTCGGCCCATATTCGCCGGTGAGCCTCGGCGATTACGTTGCCGGATCCAACCACGTACTGCCGACCGGGGGACAGGCCCGGTTCTCGTCGGGCCTTGGTGCCTACACGTTTCTGCGGCCGCAGCAGGTCGTGCGCTACAGCAGGGAGGCGCTCGAAGCTGTCGCCGATCACATTGCGGCGCTCTCCAATGCCGAGGCACTGCCGGCGCACGGAGACGCCGTGGCTGCTCGGTTCCAGGCCGCTCGCTTCAGTGCCGACAGCTAAGCTGGTTCCATAATGTTCTGCCCGTTCTGTCGCCACCCCGATTCCCGAGTCGTCGACTCGCGCACGAGCGACGACGGACTGTCGATTCGTCGCCGCCGGCAGTGCCCGGAATGCGGTCGCCGCTTCAGCACCACCGAGACGGCCAGCTTGAACATCATCAAGCGCAGCGGCGTGGTCGAACAGTTTAGCCGCGAGAAGATTGTCTCCGGCGTGCGCAAGGCCTGCCAGGGCCGACCCGTCACCGACTCCGACCTCGCCATGCTGGCCCAGAAGGTTGAGGAGACCATCCGCCAGACCGGTGCCTCCCAGGTCGACGCCAACGACGTCGGACTGGCCATCCTGCCCCCGCTGCGGGACCTCGATGAGGTGGCGTATCTGCGGTTCGCGAGCGTCTACCAGGGCTTCGACTCGCTCGACGATTTCGAGGTCGCCATCACGCAGCTGCGCCGCGAGCACTCGGCCCGGTCGAAAGTTCGCGGCGCCGCAGCGGATGCCGGCGACGCGCCGATCGGCACCGCCCCCGCCAGCTCCACCAAACCGTAGGGTTCGATGTATCCGCTCTTGTTCAAATACGTGCTCACCCGGATAGATCCCGAGCGCGCACACCACCTCGCCTTCACCGTCATTCGGCTACTGCCATCCTGGGGGATCGGGCGTCTGGTGCACCGATTCACTCGTCCGAGCACTGACCTGGGCGTGAACACCCTGGGGCTGCACTTTTCGTCCCCGTTCGGCGTCGCCGCCGGTTTCGACAAGGACGGCGAGGCCGTGCTCGGCCTCGGCCAGCTCGGGTTCGGACACGTCGAGGTCGGCACGCTCACCGCCGTCGCCCAACCGGGTAACCCCTCCCCACGCCTGTTTCGGCTTGTCGCCGACCGCGCGGTCATCAATCGGATGGGCTTCAATAACCATGGCGCTGCCGCGGCCGTCGCCAGACTGACCCGGGTGCGTGCCGCGGCCGGGCGCCCCGTACTCGGGATCAACATCGGCAAGAGCCGCGTGACAGCCGTCGAGGACGCGACGGCCGACTATCTGCGAAGCGCTGAGACCCTCGCCGCCCTCGCCGACTATCTCGTGGTCAACGTGAGCTCACCCAACACGCCGGGACTGCGCGGACTCCAGGAACTCGACCAGCTCGCCCCGCTGCTGACCGCGGTCAAGCGTGCCGCGGGCGCCACTCCACTGCTCGTCAAGATCGCCCCCGACCTCGACGATGCCGAAGTCGCGCGTATCGCCACTCTCGCCGTCGAGCTCGGCCTCGATGGCATCATCGCCACCAACACCACCATCTCCCGCACCGGTTTGCGAACGGATGCCGCCACCATCGCCGCCGCCGGAGCCGGCGGCCTGTCCGGCGCCCCGCTGCACGCCCGGTCCCTGGCGATCCTGCAGCTTATTCGCGCCGTTGTGCCGCCCGAATTTTGTGTCATCTCGGTCGGTGGGGTGGACACGGCCGCCCAGGTGGCCGAGCGCCTCACTGCCGGCGCCACCCTGGTACAGGGCTACACGGCGTTCCTCTATCGCGGTCCGCTCTGGGCCCGCCAGATCAACCGTGGGCTCGACCGCATCCTGGCACCGGCCAGTTAGCCCCGCTGTCCGAGCCCGTCAGCGGGGCTACAACAGCCCGTGCTCGGCGAGTTGGTTGGCGAGGCTCGATCCGTCGGGACCGTAGACCCAGGGGGCGGCTGTGCCGCCCTCGATTAAGACGGCGTCTCGCGAACGCCCACCGGCGAGCACTGCTTCGCTCGGAGAGAGCTGACGGATGGCCACGGCCGCGACGCTGTTCGGATAGTCGCGCTGAAAGTCGCTATAGATGGCCTCGTCGTGCTGGCCATCGTCGCCGATCAAGATCCAGCGCATGTGCGGAAACTGTTCGGCGAGCCGACGCAGGTTCTCTCGTTTGTGCGCACTGCCACTGCGGAACCAGCGGTCGTGGGTGGGCCCCCAGTCGGTCAGCAGCAGTGCCCCCGCCGGGTAGAGGTTGCGTGATAAAAAGCGCGACAGCGTGGGGGCCACGTTCCAGGCCCCGGTGGAGAGGTAGATGACCGGAGCGCCGGGGGTGAACGACGCCAATCGTTCCAGGAACACGGCCATTCCGGGGGTCGGGACCCTGGCGTGCTCGTCGAGCACGAACGTGTTCCAGGCTGCCAGCAGCGGACGGGGGAGAGTGGTGACCATCACGGTGTCGTCGACGTCGGAAACAACGCCGTAGCCGACCGTGGGTGCCACGATGAATAGTGGGGCTTCGACCACGACCGAGAATTCCGTGTGCAGTCGGGCCAGGTGCCAGCCGGCTGTCAGTGACACTGCGACCACGGTATCGACGACCCCTCCGCGATCCGCCTGCACGTGATGCGTCTGACCACCGATCTCAATCGTGACGGTGACATCATTGACGGGCACGCTCGTGAAACTGCGCCAGCCTCGAATGCCGGCGTCACGGCCATCCGCTCGGGGACGTTTTTGGCGTTTCGCGGGCTTGTCTGGTTTGGTCAGGAGAACTCGGCAGAGGATGCGCACCCACGCCGTCGAGCCATACCCGGTGTAGGGAATGACGGTCGGCTGGTAGCCGCGGCCGCGGGCGGAATATTCGCGGCGGTCGTGCAGCCAGTCTTCGATGCGGGCCGCCCGGTGCATGATTCGCACGGGACTGGGCGCGTTCGGCTTGGCGTCTGGGGACTGTGGCACTCCCTTATTCTGCCATGCTTGCTGTGCATCCCCCCGTCAAGTCTGAGGGAATAGGGTTTTACCCCGTAGGATGGTGGCGTATCTTCAAGGGGGATAAATGCCGCATGGTGGCTTACTAAGTAATGAGACCGGTGCAGCACTCCAGCAGGTGCGCACGGAGCCGATTCAGCAGCGCAGCGCTGCACGTCTGTCCGGTCTGCTCGACGCGGCTGCCGCCGTGGTGGACGAGGTCGGTTTCGACCGCATCACGACCGCGATGGTTGCGGAACGCGCCGGTGCCTCCATCGGTACGGTCTACCGCTACTACCCCGACCGCGTGGCCGTTCTGCATGCCCTGCACGAGCGTGCCGTGGTGCGCTTTCGGCAGCGTGTCGTCGATGAGCTCGGCGCCAGCACCCTCACCTCCTGGTGGGACGCGGTGGACTGTGTTGTCACCGCATTTGTGGGCCTGTACCGCACGGAGCCCGGCTTTCGCATTGTGAATTTCGACGACCGCCACGGCGCTCCGACCGCCGACGCCGTTGCGGATGCTGATTTCTTCGCCCGACGGCTCGCCGATGTGCTCGTGAACGAATTCAATCTGCCGGCCGGCGCGGAACTGATCTTTCGACTCGAAGTCGCCGTCGAGATGGCCGACGCGCTGCTCGCCCGCGCTTTCCACACCGACCCGGTCGGTGACGAGCGCTTTATCACCGAGTGCCGTTTGGTGCTGCGTGACTACCTCGACCGCTTCTACAGCCCGCAGGCGCTCCACCTTCTCGCTGCGTTGTCCTAGCGTCCACTGAGAGCCGAGCGACCCACCGGGCGCTCGGCTTTTTTTGGTCTGCGGGCCTGGCCGGTTCGCTTCTGGATGAATCTCGGTGTGTAATCGGTTTTGCCAGTTGCGGCGAATAGTGATTGGGTTAACATCTGCTTTGTGTTGACATGATGCGAGGAGCGAGCCACCAAGATGATTGATTTCCACTCGGTGACCAAACGGTTCCCCGACGGCACCCTCGCCGTCGACGACTTCAGCCTCGCGCTGCCCTCGCACAAAACCACCGTGTTCGTCGGAACCTCGGGGTCGGGCAAGACGACCCTGCTGCGCATGATCAACCGGATGGTCGATCCGACCAGCGGGTCCATTGACATTGATGGAGCCGACATCGCTACCCTTGAGCCGGTCCAGCTGCGACGCGGTATCGGCTACGTCATGCAGAACTCGGGGCTGCTTCCCCATCGCAAGGTCGTCGACAACGTCGCCACCGTGCCGATGCTGCGGGGAACGCCGAAAAGGAAAGCCCGCGAAGAGGCACTCGTGCTCCTGGACACGGTGGGTCTGGACCGATCCCTCGCCAATCGGTATCCCAGCCAACTCTCCGGTGGCCAACAGCAACGCGTTGGCGTTGCACGCGGGCTCGCTGTCAATCCCAATATCCTGCTCATGGATGAGCCATTCGGCGCGGTGGATCCCATCGTGCGCGCCGAATTGCAGCAGGAGCTACTGCGGCTGCAACGCGAACTCGGCAAGACGGTTGTCTTCGTCACCCACGACATCGACGAAGCCTTCCTGCTCGGCGATCAGGTGGTCATCCTGCGCACCGGCGGCAAGGTCGCCCAGGTGGGTACCCCGGCCGAGATCCTGGCGAATCCGATCGACGAGTTCGTGGCGACGTTCGTCGGCGCGGATCGAGGCAAAAGATCTTTGCACGTCGAAAATCGCGGCGATGGCGACATCGTGGTCGACGGAACAGGGCGCCTGGCCGGAGTGCTCGTCGGCTCCCGCTCGTCGACCGCATCCTCAACGGTCGGTACTGGAGAATCAAAGGCCGGTCCGCGTGGGCCGGGTGCTCCGGCGCAGGGTGGGGATTCGCGGTGACCTGGATCTGGTCAAATCTCGACCTCATCTGGGATCGCACGATCGATCACCTCGTGCTCAGCGTGCCCTCGATCTTTCTCAGCTTCGTCATCGCCCTCCCGTTTGGCTGGCTGGCGCATCGCTACCGCACGAGCCGGGCGGTCATTCTCACGGCGGTCGGGCTGCTCTATGCGATTCCGTCGCTGCCGTTGTTCATCGTGCTGCCCTTTATCGTGGGCACCAGCATCCGCTCGCCACTGAACCTGATCATTGCGCTCACTCTCTACGGAGTCGCCCTGATGGTGCGGGTGGTCGCGGATGGTCTCGGTTCCGTCGACCGAGACGTGCAACAGTCGGCGACGGCCGTCGGTTTTTCGGGATGGACGTCATTCTGGCAGGTTGAGCTGCCTCTGGCCGGCCCCGTTCTGCTGGCTGGCCTGCGCGTGGTGGCCGTCAGCACGGTGAGTCTCGCCACGGTCGGCGCGGT
This sequence comes from Cryobacterium sp. Hz9, assembly GCF_004402825.1. NCBI lineage: Bacteria > Bacillati > Actinomycetota > Actinomycetes > Micrococcales > Microbacteriaceae > Cryobacterium > Cryobacterium sp. Hz9. The sequence continues at coordinate 146,321 of NZ_SOFC01000021.1, read as the reverse complement.
GATCGGCGCTCAGAACCTCGGCAGCTTGTTCACCGACGGGTTCCAACGGGGAATCCAGGCCGAGATCATCGCCGGCATCGTTGCCACCGTGCTGCTCGCCCTCGCCCTGGATGCGGTGCTCGTTCTGCTTGGACGGCTGTTGATGCCGTGGACCCGGCGCTCCGCGATCGGCGCACGGACCCGACGCGATGCCGTCGTCGCGGGGGTAGCCATATGAGCTTTCTCATCGACACTCTGGCCTGGTTGAGCGACCCCGCGAATTGGGTCGGGGCCGGCGGCATTCCCACGCGTCTGGCCCAACACCTGTTGTTCACACTGGTGACCACCGTCATCGCAGCGGCGATCGCCGTGCCGATCGGGTTCTTGATTGGGCATACCGGTCGTGGCCGGGGATTCGCCGTGGCAACCTCGGGCGCCTTCCGGGCCATTCCCACTCTGGGCCTGCTCACCCTCGTCGCACTGTGGGTGGGTATCGGCTTGAACGCCCCCTATGTGGCGCTGACCGTGCTCGCCATTCCGCCCATTCTCGCCGGTGCCTATACCGGATTCGAGGCCGTCGATCGCAAAGTTATCGATGCGGCCAGGGCCGTGGGCATGTCGGAGGCACAGATCGTGCTCAAGGTCGAGTTGCCGCTCGGGCTGCCTCTGCTCATTGGAGGCCTTCGCTCCGCGACCCTGCAGGTGGTCGCAACGGCCACCCTCGCGGCGTATGTCGCCGATTTCGGCCTCGGCCGCTATCTGTTCGCCGGTCTGCGCACCCGCGACTACGGCGAAATGCTGGGCGGCTCGATTCTGGTGATCCTGCTCGCTATCGTGTTGGAGGGTGTGTTCGCCCTCGTGCAAAAGTTGGTCGTTCCCCGCGGTGTGACAGCGGGGCTCCCCACAGATATCCCGGGCGGGTCATCCCGATCCCGACCGGTGATGGAATCCACCATCAAGGAAGGAAACAGCAATGTTCACAGCACATAGAGGCCGACTCACGCTCATTGGCGCCGTCGCGGTTGGGGCCGTCGTAGCCCTCGCAGGGTGTGCGTCGGGGGATCCCCTGGCGGAACCGTCGAGTGGTGCCGCCGAGTCGACCATCGTGGTCGGGTCGCAGGCGTATTACTCCAACGAGATCATCGCCGAAATTTACTCCCAGGCACTTGAAGCCGGTGGCTTCACCGTCGATCGACAGTTCCAGATCGGTCAGCGCGAGGTCTACCTGCCCGACATCGAAAGCGGCAAGATCGATGTCTTCCCGGAATACACCGGAAGCCTTCTGCAGGCCCTCGATAAGAACGCCGTCGGTGGCACCAGCGACGCGGCCTACGAAGAACTCCAGGCGGCCCTGCCCGACAACCTCCGGGTTCTCGACAAGGCGGACGCCTCCGATCAGAACTCCTGGACCGTGACCGGTGCTTTCGCGAGCAAGTACAACCTCACCGACGTAGCCTCCCTGACCAACGTCACCGAACCGATCACCGTCGGCGGTAACTCGGAGCTGGAGACCCGTCCGTACGGGCCGACTGCCTTGAAGGAGAAATACGGAATTGACATCGCCGGGTTCGTGCCGGTGGAGGACAGCGGTGGACCGCTGACCGTGAAGGCCCTCGTCGACGGCGACATCCAGCTCGCTAACATCTACACGGCCGACCCGAACATCAAGACCAACAATCTGGTCGCCCTCTCCGACCCTGACGGACTGTTCTTTCCGGACAACGTCGTGCCCGTCGTCTCCGAGAAGGTCGATGACAGCGCGGCGGGGATTCTCAACAAGGTCAGTGCGGCACTGACGGCCGACTCTCTGGTCGAGTTGAATTCGCAGAGCGTCAACGACCAGCTCTCGGCCGACAAGATCGCGACGGCCTGGCTGACCAAGGAGAAGTTGCTCTAGCTGAAACGGTTCTATGCACCGAACAGAATGAGCGCCGGCCCGGCCAGGAGCATCGCCGACACGGTGAGAGCTCCGGCCGTGGCCGCGTGGCGCAGCGGCTGGGCCGGGTTGACCAGCCGTGCCACGCGGGGCATCACTTGATACGCCGGATGCTCGGGTTTGGCAGACACTACTTCGTGGGTGAGGGAAGCGGATGCGGCGGCGGGAGCCAGCGCATCCGCTTCACTCGTGCGTTTCGGGGCAAAACCGGCCAGGGCGAAGCCCACCAGCGCGATCGCGCGGGCGAGGGTGTGATCGTCGACGACTCGGCGGGCGTAATCGTCGGCGAGCATCTCCACCAGCAGGGCGACGGCGTTTTCGGCGCGATTGGCGATGGGAAACCACGGCAGCGCGCTGTGCCAGCTCTTGAAGGCGAGCAATACCAGGTGGTGCTGTTGCACGAGGTGGGCCTGTTCGTGCGCAATCACTGCGCGCAGTTGGTCGGCATCGAGCAGTCGGAGCAGCCCATTCGAAAGAACCGTTGCCGAATGCCCGGCTCCGGGAAGGCAATAGGCGACCGGCGCTGGATGGTCGATGACCCGCATTCCCGGCTGGCCGTTCAGGGGATCGCTGAGCAGGGTGATGAGGGTGTGGTGCCGGCGGCGTTGCCGTTCGGCGCGAACGAAGGTCGCGAGCAGATTCAGCAGCAGGTGAGTGCCGAGCAAGAGGGCAGCGCCCAGGGCGAGCACGTGGGTGAAACTCGTGCCGGACGGAAGAGTGCCGGTTCGAAGATCGCCGCCGAGGGCGACGATGCCCTGGCTTAGGGGGCTGCCGAAGGGAATGAGGCCATAGAGCAGCAATGAGCCGATCATCGAAATACCGCCGGACAGGGCGATGGCTTGCCACAGCACGAGTGCCACGCCGGGGGAGCGGGCCGGCCAGTGTGATCGGGCCAGCGCCAGCGGCACCGGCCAGGCGAGCAGCACGGCGATGGCCCCGAGCAGGGCGGAGGCGGTGATCACGGCACGGCTGGAGCGGGGTTAGGCGTTGTCGGATGTTGCGACGCCGAGCAGCTGGCGAAGGGTCTCTGCCTCCTCGGGGCTGACGCCTCCGATGAAGCGCACCAGTGCCGCTTGACGGTCGGGTACTTGCTCGAGCACGTCGTGCATCAGGCCGGCCGTGTGAGCGGCCCGGGTCATGAGGGCGGTATAAGCGTGGGGCCGAACGCTGCGGTCGCGGGTGACGAAGCCCTTCGTTTCGAGCCTGGACAGCACCGTTAAGACGGTCGTCGTCGCCAGGGGCTTCGGTCGCGCGGACGTAATGTCGCGATTGAGCAGGGACTGCTTGAGTTCGTTGGCCGTCAACGATGTCGGGGAGTCCCACAGGACATCCATCATCAGCCTCTCGAGCACACCCAAAGATCCCATGTAGACCATAGTACGCCCCGAAACTGAGACTTCTACACAGCGTAGAAGCGTAATCTTCTACACAGCGTAGAAAAGTGTGCGCTGGTATTAACAATGCTGGAGGGCATATGAACGAGTGGTTGGATCCTTTACTCCTCTCACGGTGGCAGTTCGGTCTCACGACCATGTACCATTTTCTTTTCGTCCCACTGACGATCGGCTTGGCGCTCACTGTCGCGATCTTCCAGTCGGCCTGGGTGCGCACGGACAAGGCGAGATACCTGCAGCTGACGCACTTCTTCGGCAAGATCTTTCTCATCAACGTCGCCATGGGCGTTGTGACCGGAATCGTTCAGGAATTTCAGTTCGGCATGAACTGGTCGGACTACTCGCGTTTCGTCGGTGACGTCTTCGGCGCTCCGCTCGCCTTTGAGGGCATCGTCGCATTCTTTCTCGAGGCGACGTTCATCGGACTGTGGATTTTCGGCTGGGACAAACTGCCCAAAAAGATTCACCTGGGCACGATCTGGTTGACCGTGATCGGCTCGATCACCTCGGCCTACTTCATTCTTGCCGCGAATGCGTTCATGCAAAACCCGGTCGCCTACACGATCAACGAGGAGAAGGGGCGTGCCGAACTCACGAGCATCTGGGACCTGCTCACGAACCCGATTGCTCTCGCCGCGTTCCCGCACACGATTTTCGCCTGCTTCATGGTGTCTGCCGGACTCATCATCTCGGTAGCCGCCTGGCACCTCTATCGCAACCAGCACCTCGACACGATGCGTCCCGCACTCAAGTTCGGCCTCTGGATGATGGTCATCGCCGGAGTGCTCACCACGCTCGCCGGAGACCAGCTCGGTCTGGCCATGGTCGACGCCCAACCGATGAAGATGGCCGCGGCCGAGGCGCTCTATCACACTGCAACCGGGGCAAACGCAAGCTTCTCAGTCTTCACTCTGGGCACGCCGGACGGCGTGCAAGAGCTGTTCTCCGTGCGTATTCCGTACCTGCTCTCCTTTCTGTCGACCCACACCTTTGACGGCACGGTCGAGGGCATCAACAACCTGCAGGCGCAGTACGTCACTCTCTACGGCCCTGGCGACTACACCCCCACGATCTGGATCACCTACTGGGCGTTCCGCTGGATGATCGGCCTCGGACTCGCGCACATGCTTGTCGCCGTCGTCGGCCTGTGGCTGACCCGTGGGGGGCGCAGCCCGAAGCGCACCTGGGTGTGGAAGGTCGCGATCTGGAGCTTCCCGTTCTCCCTGCTCGCGATGAGCGTCGGTTGGGTCTTCACGGAGATGGGCCGTCAGCCCTGGCTCGTGTTCGGACTCATGCGCACCGCGGACGGCGTCTCGCCCGGGGTCAGCGGACTGGAGATTTTGATCTCGTTGATCGTCTTCACCCTGCTGTACGGTGCTCTCGCGGTGGTCGAGGTCAAACTCATTCTGAAGGCCGTCCAGAAGGGCCCGGACGATGCGCCGGTTCAAGACGCCGAATCCGGTGCACACCAGCACGCTGTCACGGTCTACTAGGACGGGATTACGGAGAATACACAATGGATCTCACAATTCTTTGGTTCTGGATCATCGCTTTCATGTTCATCGGGTACTTCGTACTCGACGGCTTCGACTTCGGGGTTGGTATGTCCCTGCCTTTCCTCGGCAGAGACGACACCGATCGCCGCGTTCTCATCAACACCATCGGTCCGGTTTGGGACCTCAACGAAACCTGGGTCATCGTGGCAGGGGCGTCGCTGTTCGCGGCATTCCCCGAGTGGTACGCGACGATGTTCAGCGGGTTCTATCTGATACTGCTGCTCATTCTGGTGGCCCTGATCCTGCGTGGTGTCTCGTTCGAATATCGGCACCAGCGCCCCGAATCAGTGTGGAAGAAATGGTTCGACGGCCTGATCATCGTCGGTTCGGCCGTTCCGGCGTTGCTCTGGGGTGTGGCCTTCGCCAACATCGTGCAAGGCGTGAAGCTCAACGCCAACCACGACTACGTCGGAACGATCTTCGACCTGCTCAACCCGTATGCCCTGCTCGGCGGCGTCACGACGCTGCTGCTGTTCTTCGTGCACGGGGTGGTGTTCGTGTCGCTCAAGACCGAGGGGGACATCCGGATGCGGGCCCGCAAACTAGCGACGAAAGCTGGAATCGCGACGATCGTCGCCGCGGCCACATTCCTGGCCTGGACGACGCTCGCCTACGGCACCGTGGTATCCGCTCTGTTCGCCGCCCTGGCCGCTGCCCTGCTGATCGCATCGTTCCTGGCCAACCTGCGCGGCGCCGAACGTCTCGCATTCACTCTGATGGCCGGCACGATCGGTCTCGTCGTACTGACCCTGTTCTCGTCATTGTTTCCCGACGTCATGCCGGCCAGCAACGACCCGGCCAACAGCCTGACGATCGCGAACGCTTCCTCGTCGACCTACACGCTCGGCGTGATGAGCTGGACGGCACTGATCGGTATGCCCGTCATTCTGCTCTATCAGGGCTGGACCTACTGGGTGTTCCGCAAGCGCATCGGCCGGGCCCACATTGACCTCGCCGTACACTAGGGCAGTGCGCCCTCTGGATCCTCGCCTTCTTCGATATGCTCACGCAGCGCGCCGGTTTCTTCTGATCGGCGCACTGCTGGGTCTTGCGCAAACCCTCGTCGTTATCGCGTTCGCCTGGCTGCTGACCCGGGCCGTCACCCTGACGGTGGCGGGGCAGCCACTCGCTGAGATCATGCCGACCCTGGTCGCTCTGGCCGGGGTGATCGTGCTTCGCTCCACGCTCATCTGGCTGCTCGAGGTCTCGGCCAACCGCGGCGCCGCCCAGGTCAAGAGCCAGTTGCGGGCCCGAGTTCTGGCCAAGCTCGCCGAGCGTGGCCCCGACTGGGTCGCCTCCCGGCAGAGCGCGGGCCTGTCCACCGTGGTGACCACCGGTCTTGACGCTCTCGACAACTACTTCGCCCGGTACCTGCCGCAACTGTTATTGACCATGATCGCGACGCCCATTTTGATTGCGGTCATCCTCTCGCAGGATCTCGCCAGCGGCCTCACGGTCATCATCGTGATTCCACTCATTCCCGTGTTCATGATTCTCATCGGCCGGGCCACCCAATCGGTGCAGCGGGAGCAATGGCAGGCGCTCCAACGCCTCTCCACCGGTTTTCTCGACCTGGTCGGTGGCCTGGGCACCCTCAAGATCTATGGCCGGGAGCGACGCCAGTTCGTGCTGATCCGCTCGATTACCGAGCAGTACCGCGCCCGCACCATGAAGGTGCTTCGGGTGTCGTTCTTGAGCGGCTTCGTGCTCGAGCTTGCAGCGAGCCTCTCGGTCGCGCTCATCGCTGTGTCGATCGGCCTGCGGCTCATCGACGGCGCGCTGCTGCTCGGTGTGGGCCTGTTCGTGTTGCTGCTCGCGCCGGAGGCATTTCTGCCGGTGCGCCAGGTCGGCGCCCAATTTCATGCCGCCGCCGACGGCCTGGCCGCCGCCGAAGAGTTGTTCGCCATTCTCGACGACGACACGACACCGGCTTCAGCGACAGCGGATGCCGCCGGGTTCGCACCAGGCCCACGACGTGAAACGGAGCCCGCCGGGCAACCCGGCTCCGGTTCGGGCACGCTTCGCCTGGCCGGCGTGTCCGTTCGACGTGGCAACACCGTGGTGATCGACCAGCTGCACGCGGAATTTGCACCCGGGGAACTGAGCGTGGTGCGCGGAGTGAGCGGGGTTGGCAAGTCGACCCTCGTGGGCGCCCTGCTCGGTTTCGTCCCGATGACCGGTGAGCTGACGCTTGGTGGCGTGGCCGCCACGGCCGGGGCGACCAGGCCGTGGCTGGCCTGGGCCGGTCAGCGCCCTGGCCTTTTTCGAGGAACGGTGGCCGAGAATGTGGCGCTAGGAGCAGTCTTTGCCAACCAGGGCCTGCGTGACGACGGCCTCGTCGCGCAGGCGCTCGACTGGGCGGGCGCCTCCGAGGTGTCACCCGCCACGGTTCTCGGCGTGAACGGCAATGGGCTCTCCGGGGGTCAGGCGCAACGCGTCGCCGCCGCGCGGGCCATCTACCGTGCGCTCGCGACCGATTGCCACGTGGTGATTTTGGACGAACCGAGCTCAGCGCTGGACTCCGACGCTGAGGCCGGTCTTCTCGCGGGGCTGCGCAATCTGGCCGACCAGGGACGCGTCGTGATCGTCGTCAGTCACCGGCCGGCCGTCGTGGCCGCAGCAGACCACGTGGTGGAACTGCAGGAGATGAGTCATGTCTGACGCAACGCTCGACAGCGCTGCCCGAGACGTGCTGCGCCTCGCCCAGCCGCGGCAGCGCTGGTTTGTTCCCGGGCTGCTGGCCGGCATCGGGAGCGCCGTCATGGCGGTGGGGCTGCTGGCCTGTTCGGCTTGGTTGATCACCTTCGCGGCCGATATGCCGTCTTTGGCGTTTCTGGGCATGGCGATCGTCGGGGTGCGCGCCTTCGCGATTGGGCGCTCCGCGCTCCGCTACCTGGAACGGCTGACCAGCCACGATGCCGCGTTCCGGCAGCTCGCCGAACTGCGGCTGGGAATCTTTCGTCGCATCGTTCCGGTGGCCCCGGCCGGGCTCGCGAGTACCGGGCGCGGCGACCTGCTCACCCGCCTCGTGCGCGATGTCGATGACCTGCAGGACCTGCCGTTGCGCGTCGTGCAACCACTCCTGGTGGCTGGCATCACCGCCCTGCTCAGCGTGGTCGGCATCTGGCTGATCGTCCCGGCCGCCGGGCTCACCCTCCTCGTCTGCTTGCTCCTGGCCGGAGTTCTCGGCACCGTCTTCTCCGGAACTCTGGCCGCACGGTCCGACCGCGAGCTCGCACCCTTGCGTGGCGCCCTCGCCGACGAGGTACTCGAAATCGTCGAGAACCTCGACGTGCTCACTGCCTTTGACGCCCTCAGCCCGCGTCTCGTGGCGCTCGCGCGCACCGATGCGCGCCTGCGCCGGGCCACCCTGCGCCGCTCGGTCGGGGTCGGCGTGCAATCGGCCGTCGTGTCCCTGTTCGCCGGTGCGGCGACGCTCGGCGCGCTCTACTTCGGTATCCCCGCGCTCACCAGTGGTGGCGGATTGCTCAGCTCGGTACTGCTCGGCCCGACTCTCGTCGTGGCCGTGCTCGTGCCGATGGCCGTGTTCGAGGTGTTCGGCATGATTCCCCTCGCCGCTTCTGCCTGGCGTCAAGTGCGGGTGAGCGCACGGCGCGTCGCCGGCGTCGTTCCGGCGTCGCCGCCCGCCGAGATTCCCGTCGACGTTGGGCACCCGCAAGCGCTCCTTTTCGCCGATCAGGATGCGGTGCCAGCCTCAGCCCCACTGCCAGTCGTGCTCGAACTGACCGATCTTGGCGCACGCTGGCCGGGGCAATCCGAACCCGGCGTGGCCGGCGTGACCCTGCGCCTGGCGCCGGGGGAGCGGGTGCACCTCGCCGGCCCGAGTGGCGCCGGCAAGACCACTCTCGCCCAGACCCTCGTGCGCTTTCTCGACTACTCCGGCTCATACCGGCTCAATGGGGTCGAAGCGCGGCTGCTCACCCAGACCGAGGTGCGTCGGGTGGTCGGATTGTGCGAGCAGCGCCCCTGGTTGTTTGATGACAGCATCCGTCAGAATCTCTTGTTCGCCCGCGATACCGCCACCGATGCCGAACTCGACGCTGTGCTGGCCCGCGTCGGACTGGCCGACTGGGTCGCCCAGCGCGGCGGCCTTGACGCCCGTGTGGGGGAGCGCGGTGCGCTCATCTCCGGCGGTCAGGCCCAGCGCATCGCGCTGGCGCGTGCCCTGCTGGCCGATTTTCCGGTGCTCATCGTCGACGAACCCACCGCCAACGTCGATAGTGGCGCTGCGGACGCCCTCGTGCGCGATATCCTCACCGCGGCGGCGGCCGACGCCCGCCGCGCGGTACTGCTCATTTCGCACACACCGGTGCCCGACGAGCTCGTGACCGCGCGGGTGACATTATCGGCCCGACCCAGCGGGTCAGTCCATGTGCCGCAGTTCGCGGCGGTGCAGCCATTTCTTGATCAGAAACACGGCGAGCACGAACAAGGCGATCACCCCGACGAACAGATAACCGGCAAAATGCAGCTGGCCACTCAGCTCGCGGTAACCGCCGGCCGCCGCCGACCCGACGCTCACGTAGGCGAGGGACCAGAGGATGCTGGCGGGAACGGTCCAGGCCATGAAGGTGCGATAGCGCATGCGACTCGCACCCACAGTGACCGGAATGAGCGAGTGCAAGACCGGTAAGAACCGGGAGATGAATACGGCGACACCGCCGCGCCGGTCGAGATAGATCTCGGCGCGAATCCAGTTGTGTTCGCCGATGCGCCGGCCCAGTCGGCTGCCCCGAATAAACGGACCGAAATGGTGTCCGAGGGCAAAACCGATGCTCTCCCCGGCCAGTGCGCCCACGATCACGGCCAGAACGAGGGTCACGAACTCGACCGGGCTGGCTACCGCCGTGCTGGCCACGATGACGATCGTGTCGCCGGGAACGACTAAGCCCACCAGCACCGAGGTCTCCAGCAGCATGCCCACAAAGGCCAGAAGCGTTCGAATGACCGGGTCGACGGCGGAGACGGTGTCGAGGATCCAGGTGAGGATGTCATTCATCTCTCCCAGCCTACGTGGTGCGCGCGATTCAACAAGGTCGCGGCGAGCGGGCACGGCTCGAGCACACGGGTGCCCGCGGCGAAAAGCTAGGCTGTTCTGGTGACCGGCGCCGTGCAGAGCAAACTCCTGGCCGGCTGGTCGGACCCCGCGGCAGTCTTTGCCGCGCTCTACAGAGCCGACCGGTATACCTTCTGGCTCGATGCCGGCCCGGGCGCGCGCACTGGCGTCAGCTACCTCGGCGCGGCCTCGCCCACCTCCCGTTTCATTACCGCCTCGGTGGCGGAGGGCACGATTACCAGCAGATACGTTCGCGCGAGGCATCCTGCGCCGCCCCGGGTCACGCACGAGACCGTCTTCGAGTTCCTGCGTCGCGATCTGGCCGCGCACGGTGCTGGCGGCGACAACCCCGAGGGTGACGGGTTCGACCTCGGCTGGGTCGGCTGGCTCGGCTACGAACTGGGCGCGCAAACCGTCGGCGCACCCGGGTACGAGTCGCGGTATCCCGATGCGGCTCTGCTGGAGATAGACCGCATGATCCGGTTCGACCACGGTGAGCGCACCGTGACACTGGTGGCACGCGCACCGGCAACCGCGCCCCGCTCGTTCGTGACCGACTGGTTCGAGCAGATGACCGAGGCACTGGCTGCGACGACGACGACGGCGGCACCCGAGCCGGCCGGCCCGTCCCGTCCCGGGGCATCCGCTGCCTCGCATTGGCGTCACCGTCCCACCGCGTATGCCGCACTGATTGAGACCTGTCTGGCTGCCATCCATGACGGCGACGCCTACCAACTGTGCCTGACCAATGAGATACGGGTGCCGGGCCGGTGGCATCCGGTCGATACCTACGGCGTGCTGCGTGCCGGCAGCCCGAGCCATCACGGCGGTCTGCTGCGATTCGGGGACGTCGCGCTGCTCAGTGCGAGCCCGGAGCAGTTTCTGCACGTCGGCCGGGATCGACGCATCCGGACCAAACCGATCAAGGGCACCCGTCCGCGCTCGAGCGACCCGGTCGAGGACGACCGGCTGAAACTCGAGCTGCAGCACAGCGACAAGGAGCGCGCCGAAAACCTGATGATCGTCGATCTCATGCGCAACGATCTCGGGCGCATCGCGAAGCTGGGAACGGTCGCTGTCTCCACCCTGCTCGCGGTGGAGAGCTACCCGCACGTGCACCAGCTGGTCAGCACCATCGAGGCACAACTCGCACCGGGTGTCACGGTGATCGATGCCATTGAGGCGTGCTTTCCGGCCGGTTCCATGACGGGCGCTCCGAAGCAGAGCGCGATGACAATCCTCGACTCGCTCGAGCAGGGGCCGCGGGGCATCTATTCCGGAGCGTTCGGGTACATCGGGCACGGTGGCAGCGCCGACCTGGCCATCGTGATCCGCAGCATCGTGCTCGATCCAGCCGGGGCCAGCATCGGAACCGGCGGCGGAATCACCGCCCTGTCCGACACTGCCGAAGAGATCGAGGAGACCCGAATCAAGGCGGCTGCACTGCTTACGAGCCTCGGTGTCACCGCGCCCTAGTAATCTAATGGGTGTAGACGTGTGCTTTGTCGCGCGTGCACCCGAGCGGATGCTCCCGCATCGATCATGTTCAATCCCTGCAATGAATGAGAGTCACGTGGCACACGAGCACGAAAGCGTCCGCATCGACGCGCGCGATGAGAGCGACGAAGAAGTGTATGACTTCGCGGCGATCCAGGCGAAGTGGCAACCCATCTGGGAAGAGCTGGCGCCGTTCAAGACGAGCGCGGGCGGCGACAGCCGGCCGCGCAAGTACGTGCTCGACATGTTCCCCTACCCGTCCGGCGACCTGCATATGGGGCACGCCGAGGTGTACGCGCTCGGCGACGTGGTGGCCCGCTACTGGCGCCACCAGGGTTTCAACGTGCTGCACCCGATCGGCTGGGACTCCTTCGGGCTGCCCGCCGAGAATGCCGCCATCAAGCGAGGCATCGACCCGCGCGGCTGGACCTACGACAACATCGCCCAGCAGAAGAAGAGCATGAAGCTCTACGCGACCAGTTTCGACTGGGACCGCGAACTGCACACGAGCGACCCCGAATACTACAAGTGGACCCAGTGGCTGTTCCTGCAGCTCCACAAAAAGGGCCTCGCCTACCGCAAGGACAGCTGGGTCAACTGGGACCCGATCGACCAGACCGTACTCGCCAACGAACAGGTCCTGGCCGACGGCACGAGCGACCGCAGCGGCGCCGTCGTCGTCAAGAAGAAACTGACCCAGTGGTACTTCAAGATCACCGACTACGCCGACCGCCTGCTCGACGACCTCAACCAGCTCGAAGGCACCTGGCCGGCCAAGGTGCTCAACATGCAACGCAACTGGATCGGACGCTCCATAGGAGCGGATGTCGACTTTGCGATCGAGGGACGCGCCGAACGCGTCACCGTGTTCACCACCCGGCCAGACACCCTGTTCGGAGCGACGTTCATGGTCGTGGCCCCGGACTGCGATCTCGCCGCTGCACTCGTCGCCGAGGCCACCCCGAAGGAACAGGAAGCCTTCCAGCACTATCTCCTGCAAGTACAACGCAGCACCGAGATCGAGCGTCAGGCGACCGATCGGCCCAAGACCGGCGTGTTCCTCGGCCGCTACGCGATCAATCCGGTCAACGGCGAACGCCTGCCCATCTGGGCGGCGGACTATGTGCTCGCCGACTACGGTACCGGTGCGATCATGGCCGTGCCTGCCCACGACCAGCGCGACCTCGACTTCGCCCGCGCCTTCGACCTGCCCGTGCGGATCGTCGTCGACACCAACTCGCCGGCCACCGGCATGATCCCGGTGATCACGCAGGGCATGCTGGACGGAACCGAAGATCTGCCGGAGCTCGATCCGCTCAACACCGGCATAGCGCTGGCCGGCGAAGGCCGCCTGATCAATTCCGGCCCGCTCAATGGCCTGAGCAAGATCACCGCCATCAAGCGCATCATCGAACAACTCGCCGCCGACGGGCTCGGCCGCGCCGCGAAGAACTATCGCCTGCGGGACTGGCTGGTCTCCCGGCAGCGTTACTGGGGTGCTCCGATCCCGATCATCCACGGTGCCGATGGCGCCGAGATTCCGGTGCCGGAAGACCAGCTGCCGGTCTTGCTTCCGCCCGCAGCGGGCCTCGATCTGAAGCCCAGGGGAACCTCCCCGCTGGGCGGTGCCGCAGACTGGGTCAACGTGCCGAACCCGATCGACGGCACTCCGGCCAGACGCGACGCAGACACCCTGGACACCTTCGTGGACAGTTCGTGGTACTTCCTGCGGTTCCTGAACCCGAAAGATGACACCAGGGCCTTCGATCCGAAGGAAGCCGAAAAGTGGGCTCCCGTCGACCAGTACGTCGGAGGTGTCGAGCACGCCATCCTGCATTTGCTGTACGCACGTTTCATCACCAAGTTCCTGTTCGACGAGGGCTATGTGAGCTTCACCGAACCGTTCACCGCGCTGCTCAACCAGGGCATGGTCATTCTCGACGGCACCAAGATGAGCAAAAGCAAGGGCAACCTTGTCTACTTCACCGAGGAGGTCGAGACCCACGGCGTCGACGCTGTGCGCCTCACGATGGCGTTCGCCGGCCCGCCGGAAGATGACATCGACTGGGCTGACGTCTCCCCGGTCGGCTCGGCCAAGTTCCTGGCCCGCGCCTGGCGCGTTGCCCGCGACGTCACGAGCGCACCCGACGTGGAGTGGAAGAGCGGCGACGTGACCCTGCGTCGCGTCACCCACCGGTTCCTCGCCGATGCGCCCGGCCTGGTCGAATCGTTCAAGTTCAACGTCGTCGTCGCGCGCCTGATGGAGCTGGTCAACGCCACCCGTAAGGTCATCGACACCGGTGCAGGCCCCGCGGATGCCGCCGTGCGCGAAGCGGCCGAGGTCACCGCCATGGCGCTGAACCTGTTCGCGCCCTATGCCGCCGAAGACATGTGGGAGCACCTCGGCTATGAGCCCTGCATCGCTCTCGTGCCGTGGCGCAAGGCCGAGCAGACCCTGCTCGTGCAGGAGTCCGTCACCGCGGTCGTGCAGGTGGATGGAAAAATGCGTACCCTGCTCGAGGTCTCACCGAAAATCTCCGGTGAAGACCTCGAGAAGATGGCGCGGGAGGCGGCTGCGGTGATCCGTTCCATCGGTGACCGCGAGATCATCAAGGTGATCGTGCGCGTGCCCAAGCTCGTCTCGTTTGTCACGCGAGCCTGACGACCCACGCAAGACGGGCCCCGGTCTCTTCCCTGAGGGAACGGTCGGGGCCTTCCTCCACAGGTCGTCTGCCGGCTCACGGCGCACAGATGGTTCAGCCAACGACAAGCGGATGCTCCGCGCGGCCTAGCCTGCGAGCATGCAGCCCGACCGTTTTCCCCTCGACCTGGAGCGACTCGCTCCCGCCGCCCGGGCTCGCCCTCGCTTGCGGGTCGGTGTTGGTGCGGCGGTCGTGTTACTGCTGCTCGCCCTCGTCGTTGCCGTGGTCGTGTCGGCCATCGGGCAGCAGGCCGGGCAGCGCACGGTCGGGTCCGGATCGGTGTCGGTCCCCTCGGGCGGTGCGTTCGAGAGCGCCACTCTAAAGCCTTTTGATGCCGGTGCGAGTGCTGCGCCCGAGGGGAGGCCCGGTGCAGACGCTGGCGCCATGATGTTCGTGCACGTTCTCGGTGCGGTTGCTCGGCCCGGGCTTTTTCAGCTGCGCGACGGTGCGCGGGTCATGGATGCGATTGCCGCCGCCGGCGGTTTGACGGCCGAGGCTGATCCCGCCGGGGTGAACCTGGCGCGCATCGTGACGGATGGCGAGCAGTTCTATGTTCCGCGCCAGGGCGAGATCCCGCCAGGGATCCCCGCAGCGGCCACCGGCTCCGGGGGAGTGAGCGCGCCAGCGGCCAAGGTGAACCTCAACACGGCCACGGTGGCCGATCTGGATTCCCTGCCGCGCATCGGCCCGACCATGGCCCAGCGCATCATCGACTATCGCACGTTGAATGGCCGGTTCAGCAGTGTTGATGGACTGCGTGATGTTGCCGGGATCGGCGACAAAACGTTTGCGGGCCTCGAAGACCTCATTACGGTATGAGCCTCGACCTGCGGCTGGCGCTTCCGGTGCTCGCCGTGTGGTTGACGGCGGGCCTGCTGATCGGCGCTCCCGCGGAAGCCGGGGTCGTTGCCATGACGCTCTGGCTGTTGGCCGGCGGGTGTGCCGCCCTGCTTGTCGCCAGCCGGATTCCCCGGTGCGTGACGTCGCCTGCGCCGCCGCGATTTCGCAGCTGGCAGAAAATGGGCGGCAGCCTGATGCTCTGCTGCGCCGGCGCGGCGCTCGTGGCGACCGCCGTCGGAGTCTGGGCGCCGGTGCGCCTGCCGCCAGAAGTGCGTGCCGCAGCAGAATCACACGCCACGGTCACGGCCACCGTCACCGTCTGGTCGGTTCCCGTCGCGGCGAAGGCCTTCATCGGTAGTGGAGCCTCTGGGCGGGTGCGCTATCGGGCCACCCTCACCCAGATCGCCAGCCGTGGCGAGACGGCGCACGTCTCGAGTCCGGTCGTGGTGTTCGCCGAAGCTGCCAGGGGCCGACACGAACCAGAGATCGGGTCGAGCCTGCAGCTGCGCGGCACGCTGCGCACGACCCAGCCCGGAGACGCCGCGGTCGCCCTGCTGTTCGCCACTGAATCAGCGCGTAGCCTCGCCGCGCCACCGTGGTGGCTGCAGTGGGCCAACGAACTGCGGGCACGCTTCAAGACAGCGGCGACGAGTCTCGCCGGCGACGGGGGCGACCTGCTACCCGGACTGGCCATCGGTGACACGAGCGCGGTCAGCCCCGCCCTCGACAGCGCGATGAAAACCAGTTCGCTCAGCCATCTGACGGCGGTGTCCGGGGCCAATTGCGCTATCGTCATCGCCTCGATCATGCTGCTCGGCGGCTATCTTCGACTGCTCCGGGCCTGGCGCATCCTGTTCTCGCTCGTGACACTACTCGGCTTCACCGTTCTGGTCACGCCGGAGCCGAGCGTGCTGCGCTCGGCGGTCATGGCCACGCTCACCCTGGTATCGATCGGCGTCGGCCGACCCGGTCGGGGTATACCTACCCTGCTCGCTGTCGTGATCGGCCTGTTGGTGAGCGATCCCTGGTTGGCCCGCAACTATGGTTTCGCCCTCTCGGTGCTCGCGACGGCCGGGCTCCTCGTGCTCGCCGGCCCGCTGGCTCGTGTGCTGGCCCAATGGATGCCGACGGCCCTCGCGGCGATCATCGCCATTCCCCTGGCCGCCCAACTGGCCTGCCAGCCGGTGCTGATCCTGATGAACCCGAGCCTGCCGCTCTACGGGGTTCCAGCCAACATACTCGCCGGTCCCGCCGCGCCGATGGCGACGGTGGTCGGGCTGGTCGCCTGCCTGACCCTGCCGGTCCTGCCGGGCGTTGCTGCAGGACTGCTCGCCGTGGCCTGGCTGCCGTCTGCGTGGATTGCCGCCGTGGCCCAGGGAGTGTCGACGTTGCCCGGCACCCGGCTGCCCTGGCCGGGCGGTCCGCCGGGAGTGCTGCTGCTCGTGGCTGTCACGATGCTGGGGCTCGTGGTCGTGCTGCGCGGGCCGGCCGCCCGGCCGGCCCGCTGGCCAGCGGCGGCACTGGCCGTACTACTCGTCGGTCTGGGCGGGTACGCCGGGTCGCTCATCGGCACGGGAATCGGGCGCGTCGTGTCCTTTCCGCCCGACTGGCAGATCGCCACCTGCGATATCGGCCAGGGCGACGCCGTCGTCGTGCGGGACGGTGATCAGTATGGACTCGTCGACGTCGGACCCGACCCGAAGCTACTCGCCACCTGCCTCGCCACGCTCGGCATCACCCACATCAACCTGCTCCTGCTCACCCACTACGACCTCGACCACATCGGCGGGGTCGATGCCGTCATCGGGCGGGTCGACACCGCGCTGGTCGGGGTGCCAGAGAACGCCGAGGACGAACGCCTGCACGAGCGCCTCGCCGCGAGCGGTGCCACGGTTCGCCAAGCCGCGCGTGGTGATGCCGGTACGCTCGGCGGGCTGCGCTGGAAAATTCTCTGGCCCATTCGCGGCGCGACGACGATGCAGGTGGGCAACCCGGGAAGTGTCACGATCATGTTCGACGGGCGGGGCATCCGCTCGATTTTTCTCGGCGATCTCGGGCAAGAGGCGCAGGACACCCTGCGCCGGGTGTCACCGCCCGGCCGGGTCGACGTCGTGAAGGTTGCGCACCACGGTTCGGCCGACCAGAGCCCGGAACTGTACGCGGAGCTGCGGGCGCGGGTGGGGCTGATCTCGGTCGGGGTGACGAACACCTACGGTCACCCGACCGACAAGCTGCTCCGTATTCTCGCGTCTCTGGGCACGATGTCGGTGCGAACGGACCTCGAGGGTTTGGCCGTGGTCGCACCCGGAACCAACGGCACGCTCGTGCTCTGGACCGAGAAAGTCACCGACCGCGGTCCGCCAACGAGCCCAACCCCGCAGCAGACCGATGTACCGTAAGCCGCCGGGCGAGTCAGCGGTGCGGGTTAGGCTTGATTTACCCCCGCACGAGACCCAAGGAGAGCGCTTTGGCCGCACGACCCGCCACGACCGGTTCCCGGGCCGGTAAGGCTTCCCCCGCCCGCACGGCCAAGGGCACCGTTATTCCCCAGCTTGGCTGGCATCAGGTGCGCCCGGCGCCGATCGTGCTCGTCTCCGGCACCGAAACGTTCCTCGCCGAACGCGCCATTCGTCAGCTGCGCGATTTTCTCAAGCTCGAAGATCCCAGCCTCGAAATCAGCGACGTGCAGGCCGACAGCTATGCGCCCGGTGAACTGCTCACCCTCGCGAGCCCCTCCCTGTTCGGCGAGCCCCGCCTGATTCGCGTCAGCAACGTCGAGAAATGCAGCGATACCTTTCTGGCCGAGGCGCTCGATTACCTCGAAAACCCGGCCGAGGACACCTACGTCGTGCTGCGGCACGGCGGGGGGGTGCGCGGCAAGAAACTACTCGACACGATCCGCAGCGGACTCGGCGGCGGCATCGAAATCGTCTGCACCGAACTCAAAAAAGACACCGAGAAGTACGAATTTGCCGCCAACGAGTTCAAGGTGGCCGGCAAACGCGTCACGGCGAGTGCCCTGCGTCAGCTCGTCGCCGCGTTCTCCGACGACCTCGCCGAACTCTCCGCCGCCTGCCAACAACTCATCGCGGATGCAACGAGCGAGGTCACCGAGACCACGGTCGACCGCTACTACGGCGGCCGGGTCGAGACCAACGCGTTCAAGGTCGCCGATTGGGCCATCGCCGGCCGCAACGGCGAGGCGCTCATCACCCTCCGGCACGCGCTCACCTCCGGCGCCGACCCGGTGCCGATCGTCGCGGCCTTCGCGATGAAGATTCGCACCATGGCGAAGGTATTCGGGGCCCGCGGTGGCTCCGCCCAGCTCGGCGCCCAATTCGGACTGGCCCCCTGGCAGGTTGAACGCGCGCAAAAAGACCTCCGCGGCTGGAGCGACGAAGGTCTCGCCCGCTGCATCCTGGTGCTCGCCGAAACGGATGCGGCGGTGAAGGGTGCCGGCCGCGACCCGGTCTTCGCGCTTGAGCGCCTGATCGGCGTCATCGCCCGCCGCGGCGAAGAGTAGCGCGTTCCGGAAGGTCCAGTAGCGCGTTCCAGAAGGTCAGAGAGAGCCGGCCGCCGTGACCTGATGGTGGATCGGTTCAGGGCGAGCCATGCGCGGCTATGAACTCGGGTTACCGCCAAACAAGAAAACCCCCGCCGGGAGGGCGAGGGTTTCTGTGCAACGAGGGAGCAGCATCCGCGCTCTCGAGCCGATGCGATCACACCCGTCGGGTGCAGCGAGTGTCGATCAGACGAGGGCGGAAACGGCCTTCGCGATGGCCGACTTCTTGTTCGCAGCCTGGTTCTGGTGGATGACACCCTTGCTGACGGCCTTGTCGAGCTTCTTGGACGCAAAGGCGAGACCGACGACGGCCTTGTCCTTGTCGCCAGCGGCAATTGCGGTACGAGTCGCGCGGATTGCGGACTTGAACTCGCTCTTGACAGCCTTGTTGCGCTCCTGGGCCTTCTTGTTGGTGCCAATTCGCTTGATCTGCGACTTGATATTTGCCACGTTTTTTACGCTTTCGTTAGATTCTGGTACGGACAGCCGCTCAGCGGTAGAGGGCGCTTCTGCGGCGAAAATCGTGCGGGGTGGGACCCGACACGCAAGCCAACCACTAACGCTACCAGCAAGTGCCTTCATCCCGAAACCGGCCCCGCCCGGGTCGCGGATGCCCAGAGGCCGATAGTCGCAGGCTTCCGACCCGAAAATGGACACCGCATCGGATGCTGTGGTCAGGCGGCGGACACCTGGCCGGCGACCCGCAACAGAATCGTCGTGAAGCGCTCCGGCTGGGCCAGGCTTGACAGGTGCGTCGCACCCGGAACCACGACGACCTCCCCGTTGCGGCATGCGGCCAGAAAACGCCTCTCGTTCAGCCGAAAGTGATCGAGGGCGCCGTTGACCAACCAGATCGGCCCCGGGTACGCCGCGAGGCTGGCCAGGGGGGTCAGCGTGGAGGTCGCGCGCAATCCGGCATCCATCACGTCGAGCGCGGCGCCGCCCGCGAGTACGTCGCGCGCCCCGGCGGGCGGCAGTAATCGGCGGGCCATGGTTTCGTGCAGCCACAAGCCGCGATCGGGCAGTCGGTGAATCATCCGGGCAAGCACGCGGTACCCCTCGAGCAGCACACCCTTCGGTACTGCGCTGCAGCCAGCGGCGACGAGTCCGGCCACCCGATCGGGGTGCTGGGCGGCATACGCCATCGCGTAGTAACCGCCGAGCGAGAGTCCCACGAGCAGAACTCGACCACCGAGGTGCGCGACCCCGTCATCGATGGCGGCGAGCGCCGCCGGTACCGTGAACGACTCGCCCATCCGTTTCCCGTGGCCCGGCAGATCAATTGCGAGCACCGGGTACCCGGCGGCACGCAGCGTCTGCTCTTGATGACGCCACATCGTCGCCGAAGCCCGAATCCCGTGCACGAGCAGAACCGGCACACGCGCCTCGGGAATCTTCATGCCCGTGAGCCTAGCCAGCCGCCGCGCGAGGTGGCTGGACGCGCCCGTTGCGCAAGTCGCCGGGCATGGACGGCGCGGGACTACGGCGGGCTCAGCCGTCCTGCGATACCACCACGCACGCGTCCCCGAGCTTCCTGCGAGCCCGGCGCAGCTCTCGGAGACCGGTAACCGCACCGAGCATGGAATAATGGACGAACTATGTCACCGAGAGCCCTTCACGCGCTGGAACCGGCCGCCACGGCCCCCGAGTTCATCCGAAACTTTTGCATCATTGCCCACATCGACCACGGCAAGTCGACGCTCGCCGACCGGATGCTGCAGATCACCGGCGTCGTCGACGAACGTTCCATGCGCGCCCAGTACCTGGACCGCATGGACATCGAGCGTGAACGCGGCATCACCATCAAGAGCCAGGCCGTGCGTATGCCGTGGGAGATGGACGGCGTCACCTACGCGCTGAACATGATCGACACCCCCGGCCACGTCGACTTCACCTACGAGGTCTCCCGCAGCCTCGCCGCCTGCGAGGGCGCCATCCTGCTGGTCGACGCGGCCCAGGGCATCGAAGCCCAGACCCTCGCCAACCTCTACCTCGCCCTCGAAAACGATCTCACGATCATCCCGGTGCTCAATAAGATCGACCTGCCGGCCGCCGACCCCGACAAGTACGCCCGCGAACTCGCGAGCCTCATCGGTGGACGCCCCGAAGACGTGCTGCGCGTCTCCGGCAAGACCGGTGCCGGTGTGGAGGAACTGCTCAACCTCGCCACCACGATGATTCCCGCGCCGCAGGGCAACCCGGATGCCGCGGCCCGCGCCATGATCTTCGACTCGGTCTATGACAGCTACCGCGGCGTCGTCACCTACGTGCGCATGATCGATGGTCACCTCAAGGCCCACGAAAAAATCCAGATGATGTCGACCAGGGCAACCCATGAGATCCTCGAGATCGGCGTCATCTCGCCCGAACCGATCGAAAGCAAGGGGCTCAAGGTCGGCGAGGTCGGCTACCTGATCACCGGCGTGAAAGACGTGCGCCAGTCCAAGGTCGGCGATACCATCACGACCGCCCTGCGCCCGGCGACCGACGCGCTGCCCGGCTACAACGAACCGCAGCCCATGGTCTTCTCCGGGCTGTACCCCATCGACGGCAGCGACTACCCGGCGCTGCGCGAAGCGCTCGACAAACTCAAGCTGTCCGACGCCAGTCTCGGGTACGAGCCGGAGACCTCCGTCGCTCTCGGTTTCGGCTTTCGCTGTGGCTTTCTCGGCCTGCTCCACCTCGAGATCATCACCGAACGCCTCGAACGCGAGTTCAACATCGACCTCATCACGACCGCGCCGAGCGTGCCATACGAGGTCACCACCGACGACAAGCGCACCATCACGGTGACCAACCCGAGCGAGTACCCCACCGGTAAAATCGCCAAGGTCCTCGAACCCATGGTCAAGGCCGCCATCCTCGCGCCGAAAGACTACGTCGGCGTCATCATGGAGCTCTGCCAGAGCCGCCGCGGCACGCTGCTCGGCATGGAATACCTCGGCGAAGACCGCGTGGAGATTCGCTACACGATGCCGCTAGGCGAGATCGTGTTCGACTTCTTCGACATGCTCAAGGGCCGCACCGCCGGGTACGCCTCGCTCGACTACGAACCCTCCGGCGAGCAGGAGGCCGACCTGGTCAAGGTCGACATCTTGTTGCAGGGCGAACAGGTCGACGCGTTTTCTGCCATCGTGCACCGGGACAAGGCCTATGCCTACGGCGCTCTCATGACCGGGCGCCTGCGCAAACTGATTCCGCGCCAGCAGTTCGAGGTGCCCATTCAGGCCGCGATCGGCGCCCACATCATCGCCAGGGAGAGCATCTCGGCGATGCGTAAAGACGTGCTCGCCAAATGCTACGGCGGTGACATCTCGCGCAAGCGTAAGCTGCTCGAGAAGCAGAAAGAAGGTAAGAAGCGCATGAAGATGGTCGGCCGGGTCGAGGTGCCACAGGAGGCCTTCATCGCAGCGCTGTCGGGGGACATCGAGACGAAAGACAAGAAGTAAAGCGGATGCGCAGATCCACCTTCACCGACGCCGCCGTCAGCTATGCCGCCATCGGCGGCACGCTCGCTCCCGACCTGATGAGCTATCCGCCCAAGGGCTACCGGCCGATGGAACAGAGCGTGAAGCTCGGCAGTTCCCACGAACGGTTTGAAGCCGCGACCAAATTGCTGATGACGTGGGGAATCCAGCGCGGCAGCGGCATGGAGGTGACCGATCTTGAAAACGGTACCGGCGTGCAGTACACCCCGGTCACCTTTCAATCCGACGGCACCCCGGCAGTCAAGCAGCAACATCCGGTCAACGAAGCCACCTTCGCTGACGACGGCACGCCGTATATCGCCAACGGCATGACAGCGACGCTGAAAATGAAGGTCTGGCTGCTGCGCGTGACCGCGCCGGTACGCGTCGTCTACGTGATCGACGAGGTCGCCCGCATCGGATTCGCCTACGGCACCATGGCCGGCCACCCGGAAAGCGGCGAAGAATCCTTCATCGTCGAACACCGCGAGGATGACTCGGTCTGGCTGACGATTCGCTCGTTCTCACGGGCCAGCACCTGGTATTACCGCTTGGCCTGGCCGGTACTGCGCTTTCAGCAGGCCAAGTTCACCAGGCTGTACCTGCGGGCCCTGCACCCCGTTGGTGCCATCAACTAGCGGCGCGATCCGCCACTGATCAACAATTTTTCAACGTACTGGAGCATTTCCCATGGCCGGACCCCACCCCGTCGGCGACCCAGCACCCGACGACGGCCTCCTGCCGGCCTCAGCGGCCGTTGACGCTGGCGAACGCGATTTCGGCGTCTACCTGCACGTCCCGTTCTGTCGGGTGCGTTGCGGTTACTGCGACTTCAACACCTATACCGCAACCGAGCTGCGCGGCGTCAAACAGAGCGATTACGCCAGCCAGGCCGTGCTCGAGGTCGAGGCGGCCGCGCGCATCCTCACCGCGTCGGGCGTGCCCGATCGCCCTGTGTCGACGGTGTTCTTCGGGGGCGGCACTCCGACGCTGCTGCCGGTCACCGACCTGACCCGCATGCTCGGGGCCGTGCGAGAGCAGTGGGGCTTGCAAGACGGCGCCGAGGTGACCACCGAGGCGAATCCCGACTCGGTCGACGCCGCCTACCTCGGTGCCCTCGCGGCGGGAGGATTCACCCGGGTGTCGTTCGGCATGCAGTCCGCGGTGCCGCACGTGCTCGCGACGCTCGAACGCACCCACGATCCCGAGCGGGTACCGCTCGTCGTGGAGTGGGCCCGCGCCGCCGGGCTCGACGTGAGCCTCGACCTCATCTACGGGACGCCGGGGGAGTCCCTCGCAAACTGGCACACGAGCCTCGAGCAGGCCCTCAGCCTGCACCCCGACCACCTGAGTGCGTATTCGCTCATCGTCGAAGACGGCACCAAGCTGGCCCGGCAGATTCGCCGCGGCGAGATCGCGCCGACCGACGACGATCAGCAGGCCGATTTCTACGAGCTGGCCGACGAACTCCTCGCCGCCGCCGGGTACCACTGGTACGAGGTCAGCAACTGGGCCGCGAGTGACGCGCACCGTTCGCGACACAACCTCGCCTACTGGACCGGCCAGGATTGGTGGGGCGTCGGCCCCGGCGCACACAGCCATGTCGGCGGCGTGCGGTGGTGGAACGTCAAGCATCCGGCCGCGTACGCCGAACGGATGCTCGGCGGCCTGTCGCCGGCGGCCGGCCGTGAGACGCTCGACGCGCCGACCCTCGAACTCGAGCGTATTCTGCTGCAGAGCCGCATCCGCACCGGCATACCGGTGGCGTCACTGTCGCCGGCGGGCCGCATCGAGGTTGCCGGGCTCATCGCCGACGAGCTCATCAATGCGAAAGCCGCCCTCGCCGGATCCATCGAACTGACCCTGCGCGGACGGCTGCTGGCCGACGCCGTGGTGCGGCGCCTGAGTGACTAGTGCTCGGGCGACCGGTGCTCAGCTGACGAACTTGATCGTCAGCGGGTAGCTGTAGCCCTGGCCACGGTTGGCGGCCAGGGCCGCCAGAATCATGAATACGAGAGCGATGATGGCCAACGGTAGGTACAGAATGCCACCGAAGCCGATCGTGACGATAGTGATGGGAACCAGAACGGCCGCGTAGATGTAGAGCGAGATTTGAAAGTTCAGCGCGGTCGCGGTGTGCGCGCGAATGAACGGGCCACGGTCACGCAGCACGAGGTAGCCGATCAACGCCGGCAGAAAGCTGAAGATGATGCCGCCGACGTGGATCAGTGTCGCCCACAATTTCTCGTCGGCGGGGCTCATCGGGGTGGCGGACGTTGACTGGTACGGGTTCTGCTCAGACATGGGGGCCTCCTGGTGTACGGCCGGTCACTGGCACGGCAGTGCCAGTGACCTCCAGACTAATCGTCCCGGGTTGCAGTGACCTGCGTGCTGGCTACTTGATCAGACGAAGGGCGAACGGGTACCGATAGTTCTGCCCATCCTTGGCCTTCAGGAAGCCCATGATCGAAAAGATCACACCCGCCACCCAGAGCAGCCAGGACAGACTGACCAACATCCCGCCGATTCCGAAAGTAACGATCGCGAGAATAAGCGAGATCACATTGATCGCCACATAACCGATCAGCAAGGTGATCTGAAAATTGAGCGCCTCTTTTGCTTCGGTGTTGGTGAAGCGCCCGCGATCCTTGAACACCAGCCAAATGATCAGGGACGGCAGAAAGCTCAAAATACCGCCGAGGTGCGCCAGGGAGGCCCACTGTCGGTCATCGGCCTCCGAGAGGGGGGCCGCGACCACCGGGTTGGCGTACGGGCTGCCGGCGGGTTGCCCCGTCCCTGGCTGTTGGCCGTTCGCCGGCTGGCCGACATTCGGCTCACGGTAGTTCGGCTCACCGGGTGCTTGCGCCTGTGGATCGGTCATAATCATGCCTTTCGCTCAAAATGGTGGAGCGTATAGCGACAATTAAACGCTTGCATCGCGATACTGGCAATGGGCGTTCACAGTCGGCCGCGATAGTATTGGCAGTCAGCGGATGCGAGTGCCAACGACGCACCGGCAAACCTGCGTTCGAGCGTGCCCACCGGCGCGCCAGGGGAGCGGCATCCGCTCGACCATAGCTGTACCGGAGAATCAGGAAGGCGGCGCAATGGTTTCCGACCGTGGCCTCGATGTGTTGCGCGTCATCGTGCAGGACTACGTCGCCTCTCGCGAACCCGTCGGCTCCAAATCCATCGTCGACCGGCACTCCTTCGGCGTCTCCGCCGCCACTATTCGCAACGACATGGCCCTGCTCGAAGAGGAAGAGCTGATTGCGGCGCCGCACACCTCGTCTGGGCGCATTCCCACCGACAAGGGATACCGCGTTTTCGTCGATCACCTCGCCGACCTGCGCCCGCTCACTCCCGCCCAGCGTCAGGCGATCGAAACTTTTCTCGGCCATTCCGCCGATCTCGACGAGGTGCTCGTGCGCAGCGTGCGACTGCTTTCGCAGCTCACCCATCAGGTCGCGCTCGTGCAGTACCCGTCGCTGTCGCGCGCCAAGGTGCGCCACATCGAGTTCGTGCCGCTGACCGAGACACGCATTCTGTCGGTGCTGATCACCGACTCCGGCGGGGTGGAACAGCGGGTGATCGACCTGCCCCGTGCGCTCGATGAGCAGACGCTCGGCGAGGTGCGCGCCCGCCTCAATGTGGCGGTTGTGGGGCTCGGCATGGCCGAGGCATCCGTGGCCCTCGCCGCAATCGTCTGGCCGGGCTCGCCCGCGCTGCAGCCGATTGTCGACCTGGTCATGAGTACCCTCGCCGAACAGGTCGGCGCCAACCGCCAGGACAAACTCGTCATGGCCGGAGCTGCGAACCTGGTGCGCACGGAAGAGGATTTCTCGGGCAGCATCTACCCGGTACTCGAAGCCATCGAAGAGCAGGTAGTACTGCTGCGCCTGTTCGGCGAGATGGAAACCGACCAGCACGGCGTCTCGGTGAGCATCGGCCGCGAGAACGCGGCGTTTGGACTGCCCGAGGCGAGCGTGCTGACCAGCGGATACACCGCCAACGGCAACCTGGCCCGGCTCGGCGTGCTCGGACCAACCCGCATGGACTATTCCAACAACATGGCGGCCGTGCGCGCCGTCGCCCGCTACCTCTCCCGCCTGCTGGGCGAGACCTAAACCTGTTGCCGCTTCTCCCGCCTGCTGGGCGAGACCTAAACCTGTTGCCGCCTCCGCGGTAGAGACCTCATCATCAGATCAATCATCAGAACCAGAATCATCAAAAACTCAAGGAGAGCCACCTTTGGCTGACCACTACGAAGCGCTCGGCGTTGGCCGCGACGCGACCACCGACGAAATCAAGAAGGCATACCGCCGCCTGGCTCGCGAACTGCACCCCGATGTGAACCCCGGCGCCGAAGCGTCGGAACGGTTCAAGAGCATCACCCACGCCTACGACGTGCTGAGCGACGCCAAACAGCGCCAGAAGTACGACCAGGGTGGCCAGAACGGCGGCTTCTCCGAGCAGAACTTCGGCAATTTCGGTGACATCTTCGAAACGTTCTTCGGTGGCGGTGGAGGTAGCACCCGCGGCCCGCGCTCACGCCGCGAACGCGGCCAGGACGCACTGCTCCGGGTGGAGCTCGACCTCGACGAGGTCATCTTCGGCACGCACCGCGACCTTGAGGTCGACACCGCGATCGTCTGCGACACCTGCAAGGGCTCCTGCTGTGCACCCGGCACCTCGCCGGTCACCTGTGATATCTGCCACGGCACCGGGAGCATCCAGCGCGCCGTGCGCTCGCTGCTCGGCAACGTCATGACGTCGAGCCCGTGCGGTTCCTGCCGCGGCTTCGGCACCATCATCGCGACGCCGTGCATGACCTGCTCTGGCCAGGGCCGCGTGCGCGCCCGCCGCACGGTTCCGGTCGACATTCCCGCCGGCGTAGACACCGGCCTGCGGCTGCAGATGCCCGGCAGCGGCGAGGCGGGCCCGGCCGCCGGCCCCAACGGCGACCTGTACCTCGAGATGAAGGTGCGCCACCACGACGTGTTCAGCCGCGACGGCGACGACCTGATGTGCTCCCTCGACGTGCCCATGACCAGCGCTATCCTCGGCACGAGCGTCACCGTGAAGGCCCTCGACGGCGACATCGAAGTGGAGATCCGCCCCGGCGCGCAAAGTTCCGAGGTCCTCACGATCAGGGACCGCGGCATCACCAAGCTGCGCGGCAGCGGTCGTGGCGACCTCAAGATCGGCATTCACGTGGTCACTCCGAGCAAACTCGACCATAAGGAACGCGACCTGATCGAACAGTTCGCCGCCCGCTATACGACCGCCGCGCCCACCCTGAGCCAGTACCAGCAGGGACTGTTCGCCAAACTGCGCGACCGGTTCCTCGGCTAACGTGGCCCATTTCTACCTGCAGGAAACGCTCCGGACGGCCGAGTGTCGTCCGGGGCAGGTCGTGGTCGTTGACGGTGCCGAGGCGCGCCACGCGGTCACGGTCAGCCGGGTTCGTCCCGGGGACCGGCTCCGCCTGGGAAATGGGGCCGGGCTGCTCCTGGAAGGTACGGTGCTGTCGGCAGAGGCCGCGGTGTTGACCGTGCGCGTCGATGACGCGAGCGAGGCGGCGGCGGCAACGCCGCGCATCCGCCTGGTGCAGGCCCTCGCCAAGGGTGACCGTGACGAGCTGGCCATTCAGGCCGCCACCGAACTCGGCGTTGACGGCGTCATCCCCTGGACTGCCGCGCGCTCCATCACCCGGTGGGAGGGCCCCAAGATCGCCAAGGGTCACGAACGCTGGAGCAGCATCGTGCGTGAGGCCAGCAAGCAGTCGATTCGGGCCTGGCTGCCCGACGTCGCCCCTCTCGCCAGCACGAAGCAACTGGCCGTGCTGGCCGCCGCCACCCGGATGCTGCTGCTCGACCCGACCGCGACCGGTCGCCTCACCGAGGTGGCCGCGCCCACCGACGACCGCGACATTCTGCTCGTCGTCGGCCCAGAGGGTGGAATCTCCCCGGCCGAACTGTTGCTGCTCGAGCGCGCCGGCGCGAGATCAGTGCGCCTCGGCGACACCGTGCTGCGCACGTCGACCGCCGGACCGGCCGCCCTCGCAATTCTCAATGCGACCCTGGGCCGTTGGTAGTGCGTGCCGCTGGTAGCGCCGCTTAAGATAGAGGCATGTCTTCAACCAGCGGCCAGCCGACCATTTTCAGCCGCATCATCGCGCGGGAAATTCCGGCGACGATCGTGGCTGAGACCGAACACATCATCGCGTTTCTGGACATCGCCCCCAAAGCGCCGGTGCACGTGGTCGTGACCACCAAAGACCCGCAGTTTCAGAACGTCGTAGAGCTCGCTGCGGGCAACCCGGCCCTCCTGGCCGAACTCGTGGCGGTAGCCGAGCGCATCGCCGTCGAACGAACCAACGGGCAGTTCCGCCTCGTCTTCAACACCGGTGCGGCCGCCGGCCAGACCGTGTTCCACGTGCACGCCCACGTACTGGGCAGCCAGGAACCTTCCGACTCGATGGGGGAGGACTCGCTTGGCGCCCTCTAAAGCCGGCAACGCTCAACCCGGCAACGCTCAACCCGGCAACGCTCAACCCGGCAACGCTGGACCCAGCACCAACACCGAGCTGCGCTTCACCGTCGACGGCGTCGCCATGGTGCGCCTGCTCGGCCCCGATGACCGCTACCTCAGCACCATCGAGGGTGCCTACCCGAACGTCGACGTGCACGTGCGCGGCAACGATGTCAGCCTCGGCGGCAGCGCCGACGATGTGGAGGCCGTGCGCCGCTTGATCGAGGAGTTGCAGCTAGCCCTGCGCACCGGCCATGACCTCGGTGAGACCGAGGTCGCAACGGCGGCACGGATGCTCGCCGCTGACAGCTCCGTGAGTCCCTCCGCCCAGCTCGGCGCCCCCATCCTGACCGCCCGTGGCAAGAGCATCCGAGCGAAATCGATCGGCCAGAAAGACTACGTCGATGCGATCGACGTGAACACGATCGTGTTCGGGATCGGACCGGCCGGGACCGGCAAGACTTACCTGGCCATGGCGAAGGCGGTGCGCGCCCTGCAGAACAAAGAGGTCGAGCGCATCATCCTGACCCGCCCGGCCGTCGAGGCCGGCGAGCGGCTCGGTTTTCTGCCCGGAACGCTCACCGACAAGATCGACCCTTACCTACGACCGCTCTACGACGCGCTCGGTGAGATGCTCGACCCCGAATTGATCCCGAAGCTGCTCGCCGCTGGCACGATCGAGGTGGCCCCGCTCGCCTACATGCGCGGACGCACCCTCAACGCGAGCTTCGTCGTGCTCGACGAAGCGCAGAACACCACGCCGGAACAGATGAAGATGTTCCTGACCCGTCTCGGGTTCGGTTCGAAGATGGTCATCACCGGCGACGTCACCCAAGTCGACCTGCCAGCCGGTTCGAGCGGCCTCAAACTGGTCACCCGCGTGCTCGACGGGATCGACGACATTCACTTTGCCTATCTGACCAGTGCCGACGTGGTGCGGCACTCGCTCGTTGCCCGCATCGTCGACGCCTACACCGAGTACGACGCGCAGAAGCAGGCCCTTCGACAGGAGAGTGCCGAAGCCCGTGAATTTGCCACCCGTGGCCCCCAACGCACCGGCAATGCGCCCGGCCGCAACCCGAAACGGAGTTCCAGTTGAGCATCGAAATCAACAACGAGTCGGCCATCCCGGTCGATGAGGCCGCCATTCTGCGCCTGGCCGCTTTCGCGCTCGACACCATGCACGTGCACGCCGACGCCGAGCTCGCCATCGTTCTCGTCGACGAGGGCGCTATGGAGCAGCTGCACGTGCAGTGGATGGATGAGCCCGGCCCCACCGACGTGCTGAGCTTTCCGATGGATGAACTGCGCCCCGGCACCGAGGAGCAGGAGACCCCGCCCGGCCTGCTCGGCGATATCGTGCTGTGCCCACAGGTCGCCAAGGAGCAGGCTGAAACCGCCGGCCACAGCACCCTCGATGAGCTGCTGCTCCTGACCACCCACGGCGTGCTGCACCTGCTCGGTTTCGACCACGCTGAGCCGGACGAAGAAAAAGAAATGTTCGGCATCCAGCGCGATATTCTCATCGGCTTCACCATGCAGGAACGACAACGCCACTGATGCTCAGCGTAGGGTTTATTTATGCGGCCGTGATTCTGGTCGTTTTCGCCGGGCTGATGGCCGCCGTCGACGCGGCGATCACCACTCAGTCCCGCGCCGACATCGCGAGTCTGGCCGGGAGTCATCGGGCTAAACGGTCCCTGCAGGCCATCGCCGACGATACCGGCGCACACCTGAACGCGATCAACTTCATCCGAATCACCGCCGAGACCACGGCCGCCGTGCTGGTGACCCTGGTCTTCGCAACCACGATCGACGCTCCCTGGCTGGCCCTTCTGCTCTCGGCACTCATCATGACCTCGGTCTCGTTTGTGCTGGTCGGCGCAAGCCCCCGCAGCGTCGGCCGTGCCCACCCGGTCAACTTGTTGACAGCGACCGCCCTGCTCGTGCACTTCGTGCGCGTATTGCTCGGCCCGATCGCGAACGCCCTCGTTGCCCTCGGCAACCGGGTCACTCCCGGCCGCACCAAACTCGCCACCTTCACCTCCGAAGACCAGCTACTGAGCATGGTGGACGAGGCTACAGAGCTGGACGTGATCGAAGAAGACGACCGCGAACTCATCCACTCCATCTTCGAGTTCAGCGAAACGGTGGTGCGCGAGGTGATGATTCCCCGCACCGACATGATCACCATCGACGCCGACGCGAGCATCGACGCGGCCATGGGATTGTTCCTGCGCAGTGGCACCTCCCGCGTTCCGGTGCTGGACGGTGAGGTCGACGACGTCGCCGGCATTCTGTACCTGCGCGACGTGGCCCGGCTGGTCTTCGAACGGCCGATCAACGCCCTCCAACTCACCGTGGCCGATCTGGCCCGACCGGCCGTTTTCGTGCCCGAGTCGAAAAAAGCCGACGCCATGCTGCGGCAAATGCAACTCGAGTCCAACCACCTCGCCATGGTCGTCGACGAGTACGGCGGCATCGCCGGACTGGTCACCCTCGAAGACCTGATCGAGGAGCTCGTCGGCGACATCTCCGACGAATACGACCGCGACGTGGTCGAATTCGAAGACCTCGGTGACGGGCATTTTCGGGTGAGTGCCCGACTGCCGGTCGACGAACTGGGCGAGTTGTTCAACCTGGAACTCGACGACGATGATGTCGACTCGGTGGGCGGCCTATTGGCTAAAGCCCTCGGTCGACTGCCCGTCGCTGGGTCGGTCGCCTCGGTGAGTGGATTGAACCTCACTGCCGAGCGCACCGAAGGCCGCCGCAAGCGCATCAGCACCGTGCTGGTGGAACGCGATGCGGCTTTGATCGATGCGCAGATCGCATTCCTCGCGGTACCGAGCACTAACACAAGCACAGCGTCAGATGATGAAGGAGAACGGTCATGACCGCAGCACCAGAGGCGCACCCCGCCGAGTACCGAGCGGGCTTCGTCTCGTTCGTCGGGCGCCCCAACGTGGGCAAGTCCACCCTCACGAACGCCCTGGTCGGCGAGAAAGTTGCGATCACCTCGTCGAAACCGCAGACCACCCGCCGCGCCATTCGCGGCATCGTGCACCAGACAAACGGCCAGCTCATTTTGGTCGATACTCCTGGCATCCACCGCCCGCGCACCCTCCTCGGTGAGCGTCTCAACAGCCTGGTCACCGCGACCCTCGCCGGCGTCGACGTGATCGGCCTGTGCATTCCGGCCAACGAACCGATCGGCCCGGGCGACAAGTTCATCAACGAGCAACTCGATGCGTTTCCCCGCGCCAAAAAGGTCGCCATCGTCACCAAGATTGATGCGTCCTCCAAAACCAACGTCGCCAACCAGCTCCTCGCCGTTTCGCAGTTGCGGGATTGGGAGGCGATCGTGCCGATCTCCTCGACCAGTCGCATCCAGCTGGATACCCTCGCGACCGAACTACTGCGCCTGCTGCCGCACGCGGACGCACCGCTCTACCCGGCCGACGCGGTCACCGATGAAACCCTCGAGTCGCGCATCTCGGAATTCATTCGGGAGGCCGCCCTCGAGGGAGTCACCGACGAACTACCGCACTCGATCGCGGTGACCATCGACGACATCATCGAACGCGACGATCAGGAACTGGTCGAGATCTACGCCAACCTGTTCGTAGAACGGGACAGCCAGAAGGGCATCATCATCGGCAAATCGGGCAGCCGCCTCAAGGATGTCGGCACCCGCGCCCGCAAGCAGATCGAACCCCTCGTTGGCAAGCGGGTGTTCCTATCGCTGCGGGTCAAGATCGCCAAGGAATGGCAGCGCGATCCGAAGCAGCTCGGCCGCCTCGGCTTCTAGCCCGGCGCTGAGAAGTCCGGCGGCCGCCCAGGGTAGAACGGAGGCGCAGCTGGGTGAGATCCGTACGCCGGCTGTCAGTAGGCTGCGATGAGGCAGTGACTTGACCCCGTCGCGGCCGGGCTGACGACGGCGTAGGGCACAGTATAACCGGAGGTCCCGGATGAAATCCCTGCTGCCCGACGTCAGCCCCCTCAGCTTCAGCCCGCTCGACGTCAGCCTCACGGCCGCACCGCTACTCGCTGCGCTGTACGGCATCACCGTTCTTGCGCTGCTTTTCGTGCTACTCAACCCGACCGGTGTGCGTCGCGCCGCCGTCACCGTCAGTGGGGCCCTGGTGGGCGCAGCCACCGGTTGGGTGCTGGCCTGGTTCATCAGTGACGTCTGGGATCCGTGGGGCGTGTCACTGTCGACCGGGACCCGGCTCTGGGCCGTCGCCCTGTTGGCCGGCGTCGCGATGGTGCTGCTGAATCTGCGCGGCCAGCCTCGATGGAGGCGAGGGATCGCCATCTGTGCCCTGCCGCTCTGCCTGCTGAGCGCTACGGCCGGGATCAACGCCGATATCGGAGAGTTTCCCACCGTGCGCGTTGCTCTCGGTCTGGACGCCTTCCAGCCACTCTCCCAGACGCTCGCCACTGCGCGGGGGGACGCGCACGCAGCGAGCACCGCTGGTACCACTGTCGCTTCAACCGGCACTGTCGGCACCGTCACCATCCCGGGAACGGTCTCGGGATTCGCCGCCCGTTCCGCCATGGTGTACCTGCCGCCAGCGGCAACGGGGACCAACCCGGCTGCGCTGCCGGTGGTCGTGATGCTCTCGGGCCAACCCGGTAGCCCGAGCGACGTGTTTACGGCCGGCGGTCTGGCGCATATTCTCGACCGGTACGCCAAGGCGCACTCCGGCCTGGCCCCCATCGTCGTGGTTCCCGACCAGCTCGGTTCTCCTAGTAGTAATCCAATGTGCGTGAATTCCGCACTCGGCCGGGTGGACACCTACCTCACCATCGATGTCCCGGCCTGGATCCGCGCGCACCTGCACGTGAAAGATCAGCCCAGTGCCTGGACCATCGCCGGTTTCTCCCAGGGCGGCACCTGTTCCATTCAACTTGGGGCCGCGCATCCGGAACTGTTCGGTACTATTCTGGACATCGCGGGAGAGCTTGCTCCTAAAAACGGAAGCGAGGCGCATACGGTGGCAGCCGGTTTCGACGGTGACGCCGCCGCTTACGCCGCGGCAGCACCGGCCGCTATCCTGGCCGCGCACGCGCCGTACACCGCGCTCGGCGCGATCTTCGTCGCCGGCGACGGTGACCCGCGCTTTCTGCCCGGGGTGCGCACGCTCGCGGACGCCGCCGCGGGCGCGGGCGTTGATACCCACCTGTTCGTTTCCCCCGGCACGGCCCACGACTGGCACACCGTTGACTACGCCTGGACCACAGCCCTGCCCATCATTGCAGCCCGCACCGATTTGCTTGCGCCCGACAGCGTGGGGATGACAGGGTGACCGGAACCAAAATCGAGAACGACTCCGGAAAGCGTGACCCCACCAGATCGCGCCCGATGCGGCGCGACGTGTTCGGTTCCCTTAGACGGTTTGCCGGCCAGCGGCCGTTCGCCGTCGCCTATGCCGTATCACTGCTCGGCGTGGCACTCGTCAGTGGGGTGATCACGGGGCCGTCGCGAGACATCCGTCTACTCCTCGGTACCGGCTACGAGTCGGTCATCGAAAGCGGTCACTGGTGGTCGCCGTTGACCTCGGTATTTTTCGTTGACAACGGCGCCGAACTGGTGCTGGCGCTGGCCGGCGCGGTGATTATATTGGGGTTCGCCGAACGGATGATGGGCACCCGCCGCACCGTGGTCGTTTTTCTGTCGACATCGATTCTGGGTGCGACGATCGGTCTCGGGGTGCAGTACCTCGGCGTGGCGGGCGGGGAGATGTGGTCACGGGGTGTGAGCGAGCTGTGGGCGGTTGACCCTTTTACCCCCATCTTGGGCAGCGCTATGGTGGCCAGTTATTTCGCCGGTCCACTCTGGCGTCGGCGCATGCGCGTGCTCGGGTTGTCGACCGTGCTCGTGCTCGTTCTATATTCCGGGCAGCCCTCCGACCTGTACCGACTGCTGGCCGTGACGGTTGGGCTCGGTATCGGTTGGCTGTTTCGCCCGGCAGTTCGTGTCGCGTCGTGGCGGCGCAGTTCCGACCACGAGACCCGCACCCTGCTGGCCGCCATCGTGGGCATGGTCGCGGTCGGCCCGGTCATCACCATCTACTCCGGAGCCCGGTTCGGTCTGCTCGCGCCGCTCGGCCTGCTGCTCATCCAGGACAGACCGACGGCGGGAGAGATCGTCGACCGGTGCCTGCTCGGTGACGTCACCCGTCAGTGCGTGCAGGAACTCAGCCTGGAACGCATCGGCGGAGCCGGTCCCGTGCTGGTCAGCCTGCTGCCGCTTCTCACCCTCGTCGTTGCCGCCTTCGGCCTCGCTCGCGGGCGGCGGTTTGCCGCGTGGCTGGCCATCAGCATCAATACCGGGCTGGCGCTCCTCGCCGCCTGGTACTACGGGTTGTTGCCCATCTCCGGGCAGCCCTATGTGTGGCAGTGGCAATCCGGCCGGTACTGGGAGGTCACGCTCATTCTCGTGGTTTCCGTGCTCGTCCCCCTTGCCGTGGCATTGGTCATCCTCGGTAACCTGCGGCGCTTTTCGATCGCCTCCCGATCCGGCCAGCGGCGGCGGTTCCTGTTGGTCACCGTCGGCAGCTTCGCCGCCCTCAGCATTTTCTATATCGGTGTCGGCTGGCTGCTCCGTGACAGTTTTCGACCCGCGGTGAGCCTCCTCGACCTGCTGGTGGATGTCCCCGAACGGTTCGTCCCTGTCGGCTTCCTGCGTCTGGAGCGGGTGTCCTTTCTTCCGATCGACCCCCTCGCTACGGCCCTATACCACGGTGTCGGCGCTGCGTTCTGGATCGTCGTCTTCGTCGGAGCTATCATCTGCCTGCGGAGCGCGTCCGTCGGACCGACCGGCGACGCCCCGGGGCGGCTGCGCGCCCTCCTCTCCGCCCACGGCGGCGGATCGCTCGGGTTCATGACCACCTGGAATGGAAACTCCCTGTGGTTCACAGCGAGCGGACGCACCGCGATCGCCTACCGCGTCGTGAACGGCATCGCCATCACCACGTCGGAACCGGTCGGACCACCTTCAGAGGCGTCCGACGCCGTCACTTCCTTCGCTCGCATGTGCGATGACCGTGGCTGGGTGGCGGTGTTCTACAGCCTGCACGAGAGCTGGCACCCCGTATTCGACAGTATGGGGTGGCAAACCATGCAGGTGGGGGAGGAAACGCTACTGCGCCCCAGCAGCTGGAGTACCACGGGGAAGAAGTGGCAGGACATCCGCTCATCGATCAATCGGGCCGACCGCGCCGGTGTGCGGGCGGTGTGGACCAGCTACCGGGAGTTGTCGCCAGCGGCGACGACCCAAATCGCGGAGATCTCGGAGCAGTGGGTCCAAGAGAAGGAACTCCCCGAACTAGGGTTCACCCTCGGCGGCCTCGACGAACTGCGGGACCCCGCCGTGCGCCTCATGCTCGCCGTTGACAGCGCAGACCGCGTGCACGCCGTGACCAGCTGGTTGCCCTCCTACCGGGACGGCACCATAGTCGGCTGGACCCTGGACTTCATGCGGCGTCGGCCAGACAGCATCAACGGTGTGATGGAGTTTCTGATCGCGCGAACTGCTGAGCTGATGCAGGAGAGCGCGCACATTGAGTTTCTCAGCTTGTCCGTCGCGCCGCTCGCCCAGTCCGCCGGGTCACGGCAGGGTGGAATTGCCGACCGCCTGCTGGACTATCTCGGCCGCAGCCTCGAACCGGTCTATGGATTTCGGTCGTTGCTGCTGTTCAAACGCAAATTCCAGCCCGAGTTTGCCCCGGTCTTCATGGCCTTCTCCGACCCGGTCGCTCTTCCGGAGATCGGACTAGCGCTGGCTCGGGCCTACCTGCCAAGCCTCTCGGTGCGCGACGTCGTGACCCTGATGCGCGGACATGGCCAGTGACATCCGCTGGCAAATGGACGGCTGCATCCGGTTATATCAGCGGTGCCAAACGGTGCTAGCCTGAAATCGTGTTGAAGGCTGCGCTCCTCCTTAGCTGCCGCGACGAGTCCTAATCTGAAGGCCTCCCTCGTCGCGGAGTTCGTCGTTGGCTGTACGACACCCACGAGGAAACAGGACCATGAAGAATAATCAGACCGCATCCGCCCTTCCGATTCACCGCTACCGCCCGTACCACGAGCAGTTCTCCGTTGAACTGCCCGACCGCACCTGGCCGAGCAAACACATCACGGCTGCCCCGCGGTGGTGCGCGGTCGACCTGCGTGACGGTAACCAATCGCTGATCGACCCGATGAGCCCCGAGCGCAAGCGCATCATGTTCGATCTTCTGGTGCGCATGGGTTACAAGGAGATTGAGGTTGGGTTCCCCTCGGCGAGCCAGACCGACTTCGACTTCGTGCGCAGTCTCATCGACGAGAACGCCATCCCCGACGACGTCACCATCCAGGTGCTCACGCAGGCCCGCGAACACCTGATCAAGCGCACCTACGAGTCCATCACGGGCGCCAACCAGGCCATCGTGCACTTTTACAATTCCACGAGCATTTTGCAGCGGAATGTTGTGTTTCGTGAGCAGAAGCAGGGCATCATCGACCTGGCCCTGTTCGGAGCTCGCCTGTGCAAGCAGATGGAATCCACGATTCCCGGCACGACCATCTACTACGAGTACTCTCCAGAGAGCTTTACCGGCACGGAGCTTGACTTTGCCGTCGACATCACCAATCAGGTCGTCGAGATCCTCGAGCCCACCCCGGAACGCAAGGTCATCGTCAATCTGCCGGCCACCGTTGAGATGGCCACCCCCAACGTGTACGCCGACTCCATTGAGTGGATGAGCCGTCATCTGACCCAGCGCGAGAATATTCTCATCTCGTTGCACCCGCACAACGATCGCGGAACGGCCATCGCCGCCGCCGAGCTGGGCTACCTGGCGGGTGCTGACCGCATCGAAGGCTGCCTGTTCGGCAACGGTGAGCGTACAGGCAACGTCGACCTCGTCGCTCTCGGCGTCAACCTGTTCACGCAGGGAATCGACCCGCAAATCGACTTCAGCAACATCGACGAGATCAAGCGCACCGCCGAGTACTGCAATCAGTTGCCGGTGCCCGAACGCAATCCGTGGGCCGGTGACCTGGTCTTCACCGCGTTCAGCGGATCACACCAGGATGCCATCAAAAAGGGCTTCGAGGCCATGGCTGCCGACGCCGCCACGCAGGGCTGCACCGTCAACGACCTGGTCTGGGCCGTTCCCTACCTGCCGATCGATCCGAAGGACCTCGGCCGCAGCTACGAGGCCGTGATTCGGGTCAACTCGCAGTCCGGCAAGGGCGGCGTCGCCTACCTGCTCAAGACCGACCACTCCCTCGACCTGCCGCGCAAACTGCAGATTGAATTCTCCGGCGTCGTGCAGGCTAAAACAGATGCCGAAGGCGGTGAGGTGACGAGCGAGCAGATCTGGGACATCTTCAACGACGAATACCTGCCGGCCACGATCAAGAACCCGGACGCCAAGTGGGGCAGGTTTGAACTGCACTCCACTCGCACGTCGAGCGACCTGTCCGGAACGGTTGACCTCTCGGTTGAACTGCGCGACGGCGACGCCGTGGCGCAGGCCACGGGTTCCGGCAACGGCCCGATCAACGCGTTCCTCGGGGTGATGGCCGAGCGTGGCATCACGATCACCCTGTTCGACTACGTGGAGCATGCGCTCTCAGCTGGAGGCGATGCGCAGGCGGCCGCCTATGTCGAGCTCGACGTGAACGGCAAGCGCTACTGGGGTGTCGGCATCGACGCCGACATCTCCACCGCATCGCTCAAGTCGGTAGTCTCCGCGGTCAACCGTGGCATCCGTGCCGAGGTCGGCGACCTGGAGCTGGCCACCGTCTGAGGCCGCAGCATCCGTTCGCACACAGCGGCACACGAAAGCCCAGGCTCGTCCCTCCGAGTCTGGGCTTTCGTTGCACCATCCGGGTGCGGTCGGGGATGTGGTGTATCGAATGCGCGGTGATCAGGCCTGCACGGGGATCAGGCCAGCGCGGGGAGCTGCACCGTTCGATCGGTCGTGCGCGCCCCCAACAGGGCGCGGCAGTCGTCGATCGTGTGTTCGAGCAGCGTGTAGAGCCGGGCGTCCGGGTCGGCGATGCAGGCCTCTCCGACACCCTGTACCGCGACGCGAATGATCGTGTCGGCGGTGCGCGGTGTGAACTTGGTGCGCGACCAGGAATGCACGCTACCGATAAAGTCGCGGGCCCAGCGTTCGGCATCGGGCGCCTCATCGAGCGCGGCCCGAATGAGTGGGCGCACGCGCTCAGCCAATGCCGGATCCAGAACGGATGTGTTTCGTTCGCAGGTGAGAACCCCCACGGCGAGTGCGCGCTGGCGTTCCAGGCTCGCCACCGGGAGCGCTTCGCACCCGGCACGCAACGCAACGACGACCTCAACTCGCCGATCAGAGCCCGTCACGCCGATCACCGAGGGAATCAGCAGGGCGAGCCGCGACCTGGCGTCGTTGGAAGTGCAATCGTTGACCATGCGTGCGAGCGAGGCGAGCACCGGATGGGTGCAGGCGGGGTGGTCGCTCCAGGACTCGCCAGCGAGGTAGGAGGCGAATTCCATGAAGCAACCGCCGCTCTTTGGACTGCGATGTTTGCCACGTGACAGCACGGGCATAATGTCGGGCAAACTGCCCTGGACTGGTTTCATGAAAAACCTCCATACCACGGGGACTAAGTGCCCTTAAGTCTCCCCCCGTACGGTCCGAAAAACCAGAGCCAGGAGCGACTAGTGACAAATTTTCAGTGTCCAGATGCCATTGGGTTTCGGGGAACGCCAGTCGTGACCGTTCTCACCCCGGCGGGGTGGGATAATTATCTGTGCCTGTCTACCGAGATGAAGCTGTCGTGCTGCGCACCCACAAGCTGGGTGAAGCCGACCGCATTGTCACCATGCTTACCAGGCAGCACGGCAAAGTGCGCGCTGTCGCCAAGGGGGTGCGGCGCACCGGCTCTAAATTCGGTGCCCGCCTCGAGCCGTTCATGGTCGCCGACGTGCAGCTCTACGAGGGCCGCAGCCTCGACATCATCACGCAGGCCGAGTCCCTCGGCTCCTACGGCGCTCTGATCACCGCCGATTACGGCAGTTACACCGCCGCGAGCGTCATGGTGGAAACCGCCGACAAACTCACCGAATCCGAAGGGTCGCTGCAGCAATACCTGCTGCTGGTCGGCGCGCTGCGATCGCTGTCCCGCCAGGAACACGGCTCCCACTTGACCCTCAACTCCTATTTGCTGCGCGCCGTGTCGATGGCCGGATGGGCACCGAGCTTTCAGGATTGCGCGCGCTGCGGCGCCCTCGGGCAGCACAGTGCCATGGTCGTGCAGCTTGGCGGCATCGTCTGCGATGCCTGCGCGCCCCCCGGCTCACCCCGGCTCGACCCGGCGACGATCGGCCTGCTCAGCGCGCTGCTCACCGGCGACTGGGAGCACGCCGCCGCGAGCCCGGATCGCACGCAAGGCCAGGCGGCGGGCGTCGTCGCCGCCTACACGCAGTGGCACCTGGGCCGCGGACTTCGCTCGCTGGAACACGTCGCCCGATGATGGCCAGTCTGTTCGGCCACAAAGGATCCACGCACAAAGACGCCGTTCCCTTCAAACCGCTCGACTGGACTGGTCTGTACCCGCCCGCACTGCCCCGCAAGGTGATACCCGAGCACGTCGCCGTCGTCATGGACGGCAATGGCCGCTGGGCCAACGGCCAGGGCTTCACCCGGATCGAGGGACATAAGGCCGGCGAGGCAGCCCTGCTCGACGTCGTCGCCGGTGCCATCCAGATCGGCGTCAAGCACCTCAGCGTCTACGCTTTCTCCACCGAGAACTGGAAGCGTTCGCCCGACGAGGTGCGTTTTCTCATGGGCTTCAACCGCGACGTTCTGCATCGCCGTCGCGATCAGCTCAACGAGTGGGGCGTTCGGGTCAAGTGGGCGGGGCGCAAGCCGAAGCTGTGGGCATCCGTCATCAACGAACTGCAGTTTGCCGAGCGGCTCACCGCCGGCAACAACGTGCTCACCCTCACGATGTGCGTGAACTACGGCGGTCGCATCGAGATAACGGATGCCGTGCGCGCGCTGGCCGAGGACGTCGCTGCGGGCAGGTTGAAGCCGTCGGGCATCACCGAGAAAGCCATCGCGAAGCAGCTCTACGTGCCGGATCTGCCCGACGTCGACCTGTTCGTGCGCAGCTCGGGGGAGCAGCGCACGAGCAACTTTCTGCTGTGGCAGAGCGCGTACGCGGAGATGGTCTTTCTCGACCAGCTCTGGCCGGACTTTACCCGGGTGGACCTCTGGCACGCCGTCGAGTTGTACGCCGCCCGCAACCGGCGGTATGGCGGCGCGGTTGACACTCCCACAGCCTGAACGCACCCTCCACGTATTTCCGGGTGGGGAATACGACGGTGTGGAGTCCCGTTCATCTGAGTGTGACTGATACAAGTACAACGGAATCCACCATGGCAGCAGCGCCCGCATCCACGGGCACCGATCCGATCAAGGTCGACATCTGGTCTGATGTGCAGTGCCCCTGGTGCTACATCGGTAAACGTAAATTTGAAGCCGGAGTCGCGCAATTCGACGGTGCGGTCGAGGTCGAGTATCACAGCTTCGAGCTAGCCCCCGATACCCCGGTCGACTACGACGGCACACCGTCGGAATATTTGAGCCAGGCAAAAGGCATGTCGCTCGCACAAGTCGCCGAGATGCTCGAACGTGTCACCGGCATCGCCGAGAGCGTCGGCCTGCACTACGACTACGATTCGGTGCACCAGACCAATACGGTTATCTCCCATGAGTTGCTGCATTACGCCAAGGCACACGGTCGCCAACTCGACATGAAGGAGCGCCTGCTGAAGGCCTACTTCATCGATGGGCGTCACATCGGCCGTATCGAGGACCTGGCCGATCTGGCCGCGGAAATTGGTCTCGATCGTGCCGACGTCGTGCAGGCGTTGACCGCGCACGACTTTTTGGCCGATGTCAAGGCAGATGTTGCGCAGGCTAATGAATACGGTATCCAAGGCGTTCCATTCTTCGTCATCGATGGCAAGTACGGCATCTCCGGCGCGCAGGATCCTGCTACTTTTACTCAGGCTCTCAACCAGATACTCACCGAAAGATCAGAGGAGAAAACCGCATGAGCGACACCAACACCACTTCTACCGTCCCGCCGGTGTACACCGACGCAGCGGGACGACCCACGATCCAACTCCTCGGACAAACCGAGGCGACAACGGATGATGCGGCCGGCTCATGCTGCGGTGGCGGCTGCTGCAGCTAACCTCAGCCCCATTTCACGAAAGCGTAGCTGTCGCATGGCCCGCCCGACGGGGTCCGGCAGCTGCGCTTTTGTGTGCCGCCGCAGCTGCCGTCCCGGTCGATTCGCGGTTCCCTCGCTTTCTGGGAGAATTGGAGCAACATGACTTCACGCATCCCCACCGTCGACCCGTCGGCGTTGATCACACCGCTACGGATCGGTCCGCTCACGCTCGATGTGCCCGTCGTGCTCGCGCCGATGGCCGGCATCACCAACACGGCCTTCCGTCGACTGTGCCGCGAGTACGGCGTTGGACTGTTCGTCAGCGAAATGATCACTTCGCGCGCGCTCGTGGAACGCAATACCGAGACGATGCGGCTGATCACCCACCACGAAAGCGAAACCACCCGTTCCATCCAGCTCTACGGTGTTGACCCGAAAACGGTCTCCGAAGCCGTGACCATGCTCGTCGCCGAGAATCGCGCCGATCATATCGACCTCAACTTCGGCTGCCCGGTGCCCAAGGTCACCCGCAAGGGCGGGGGAGCGGCCCTGCCGTGGAAGACCGGCCTGTTTCGACAGATTGTCGAAGCGGCCGTCATCGCGGCCGGCCCGATTCCCCTGACCGTGAAAATGCGCAAAGGCATCGACGCCGACCACCTCACCTACATCGAAGCCGGCAAAGCCGCCGCAGGAGCCGGCGTCGCATCCATTGCCTTGCACGGTCGAACGGCCGCCGAGTTCTACTCCGGCCACGCTGACTGGTCCGCCATCGAAAAGCTCAAGAACGCCATCAACGACGTTCCGGTGCTCGGCAACGGTGATATCTGGTCAGCAGATGATGCCCTGCGGATGGTCCGTGAGACCGGATGTGATGGCGTCGTTGTCGGACGTGGCTGCCTGGGCCGTCCGTGGCTGTTCGGCGATCTCACTGCAGCATTCCGCGGCGAGAAGATCAAAGCCGAGCCGGGCCTGGGGCAGGTCATCGACGCTTTTCGCCGCCACGCCGAACTGCTCACCGAATTCTTCGACAGCGAGGATCGCGCCTGCCGCGACATCCGCAAGCATGTTGCCTGGTATTTCAAGGGCTACCCGGTGGGCGGCGACCTGCGTGCGAGCCTCGCCATGGTGCAGTCCCTTGCGCAGCTCGACGATCTGCTCGGCACCCTCGACGCCTCATTGCCCTACCCGGGCGCCGACGTCGAAGGTCCGCGGGGTCGGGCGGGGACACCGAAAAAACCGTCGCTGCCCGAGCACTGGCTCGACTCGCAGGATCTCGTCGGTGCGCAACGACTGAATTTGACCGAGGGCGAAGGGGACACCAGCGGTGGCTAATAAGACCGGATACAGCGAGATCGACGAGGCCCGTTGGCTTCCCGAGGAGCACGACTCGCGGCGCAGCGATTTCGCGCGCGACCGCGCGCGCCTGCTGCACTCGAGCGCCCTGCGGCGGCTCGCGGCCAAGACGCAAGTGCTCAGCCCCACGGCCGGGCTCGACTTTGCCCGCAACCGGCTGACTCACTCGCTCGAGGTTGCTCAGGTCGGACGGGAGATCGCAGCGCGCCTCAACGTCGACCCCGACATCGTCGATACCGCCTGCCTCGCGCACGATATCGGGCATCCGCCATTCGGTCATAACGGAGAGAAAGCACTCAATCTCTGGTCCGAAGATATCGGCGGTTTTGAGGGCAACGCCCAGACTCTGCGTCTGCTCACCCGGCTGGAGCCCAAGGTGTTCGGGCCCGACGGGCACAGCTATGGCCTGAACCTCACCCGGGCAAGCCTCGACGCGAGTTGTAAGTATCCCTGGCCCGAAGGGTCCTCGGTCTACGACCCCAGCGGGCGCGCCAAATTTGGGTTCTATCAGGAGGACATTGCCGCGTTCGAGTGGTTGCGTGAGGGAGCGCCC
This sequence comes from Cryobacterium sp. Hz9, assembly GCF_004402825.1. Classification (NCBI taxonomy): domain Bacteria; kingdom Bacillati; phylum Actinomycetota; class Actinomycetes; order Micrococcales; family Microbacteriaceae; genus Cryobacterium; species Cryobacterium sp. Hz9. The sequence continues at coordinate 102,650 of NZ_SOFC01000021.1, read as the reverse complement.
GACCGCCAGCTCTGCATCGAGGCCCAGGTGATGGACCTTTCCGACGATATTGCCTACAGCGTGCACGACTTCGAAGACGCCATCGTCAATGGATATGTAGACGTGGCGGCCTTGAGCAGCCGCACCAACCATGATGAGCTCCTCGCCACGATGTCGGAATGGATCGGCGACGCAACCAGTGCCGATGACCTCGCGATGGCGTTCAATCGGCTCGATTCCCTCGACGTCTGGATGGATTCCTGGACCGCCGGACGTCGCGACCAAGGTCACCTCAAGAACCTCACGAGCCAGCTCATCGGCCGCTTCAGTGGGGCCGCGGTGCACGCCACGAAGCATGCGCACCCCGGTGCCAGCATGCTGCGGTTCGGGGCGAACGTGATCGTACCCCGCGAGATCCAAGCCGAGATCTCCGTCCTCAAGGGCATCGTCGCCGCCTTCGTCATGACCCGCAACACCCGCAAACCCATCTACGTGCAGCAACGCCAGGTGCTCACCCTGCTCGCTGAGACGCTGCACCAGTCCGGCGACGAACACCTCGATCCCGGTTTTCGGGAAGACTGGCATGCTGCCACCGACGATGCGGCCCGCAAGCGCGTTATCGTCGACCAGGTCGCCAGCCTGACCGACCAGTCCGCCTTGGCCTGGTACGAGCGCCTCGTGCAGGGCTAGCGGCACGGATTAAAGCTCCGGCCGCCTCGTGACCGGAGGCCGTCGCACCGAGACGATAGAATTGAGGCATGGCCGGACTGATTCGACAAACCGATATCGAAGAGGTCAAGGCCCGCACCAATATCGCCGACATCGTCGGCGATTACGTCACCCTGAAGTCGGCCGGCGTCGGATCGATGAAGGGCCTCTGCCCCTTTCACGACGAACGCAGCCCGAGCTTTCACGTGCGGCCGCAGGTTGGTTTCTACCACTGCTTCGGTTGCGGCGAAAGCGGCGACGTCTACTCGTTCCTGCAAAAAATGGACCACGTCAGCTTCAGCGAGGCCGTCGAGCGTCTAGCGGGCCGGGTCGGCCTCGACCTGCACTATGAGGACGGCTCCGGCGCTGCCCCCGACCACGGCAACCGTGCGCGGCTCCTCGCCGCCAACCAGGCGGCCTCTGACTTCTTCGTCGATCAGCTCGGCAGCGCCGGTGCCGAGGTCGGCCGGGCCTTCCTGGGTCAGCGCGGCTTCGACGCCGCGGCGGCGACCCGGTTCGGGGTCGGCTTCGCGCCGAAAAGCTGGGACGAGCTGACGAACCACCTGCGCGGTCGCGGGTTCACCACCGAAGAACTCACCCTCTCGGGCCTGGTCTCGAGTGGCGACCGTGGCATCTACGACCGCTTTCGGGGTCGCCTGGTCTGGCCGATTCGCGACATCACCGGGCAGACGATCGGTTTCGGCGCCCGCAAGCTGCTCGACGACGACAAAGGCCCTAAATACCTCAACACGCCCGAGTCGCCGGTCTACCATAAAGCCCAGGTGCTGTACGGCCTCGACCTCGCCAAACGGGATATCTCCCGCAGCCATCAGGTCGTTGTGGTCGAGGGCTACACCGACGTCATGGCTTGCCACCTGGCCGGCATCACCACGGCCGTCGCCACCTGCGGCACGTCGTTCGGCGTCGACCATATCAAGGTCCTGCGCCGGGTCCTCGGCGACGACTCGGGCGTCGGCGAAGTCGTGTTCACTTTCGACCCGGATGCTGCCGGTCAGAAAGCCGCCATGCGCGCCTTCAGCGAGGAACAGCGTTTCTCCGCCCAGACCTACGTGGCCGTTGGACCGGAAGGACTCGACCCCTGCGACCTGCGCCTGCAGCGCGGCGACGATGCCGTGCGCCGACTGGTCGACTCGAAGAAGCCGATGTTCGAGTTCATGATTCGGCAGATCCTCTCCCAGTACAACCTCGACACCGTCGAGGGTCGTACGGCGGCCCTCCGCGCTGCCGCCCCCATCGTCGGCGACATTCGCGACCCCGTTCTGCGCCCCGGTTACACGCGCGAGCTCGCGCGCATGCTCGGGGTCGACATGGGCGAAGTCGCCAAGGCCGTGTCGAACGCCCAGTCCGGGGCACGCTCGTCGGCCAGCGGTGGCGCGAACGCGCCTCGTCATGCCGGCGCGGTCGAAGCGCCGGCAGAACGCCCATTCTCCCTGGTCGAACTCCCCGGCGACCCGGTCACCCGGCTGGAACGTGATGGGCTGATGGCCATGCTTCAGCGGCCGACACTGATCGGCCGAGACATCCTCGACAGCGCGGTGCAGACATCCTTCACCAACACGTCGCTCGCCGTCGTGCGGGACGCCATAGCCGCCAGTCTCGCGCATTTCGAAGCGCCCGACTGGCTCGATCGGGTGGTCTCCGAGGTGCCGGACACCTTCAAAAACCTCGTGCAGGAACTTGCCATGGCGAACCTTCCGGAGCGCACCGAGAAAGACGTCGCCCGTTACGTGCGCGAGATCACGATTGTTCTGATTGACAAGGACCTTCTCCGGCTGAAGGCGGAATTGCTCGGTCGCCTTCGGCGGGCGGATGCCAGCGACACCGAGATCTACCGCACCCTGCAGCGTGAACTCGTGCGGGTCGAGGCCGAGCGCCGCGCCCTCCGTGAGGAATGACCCGGCCACCTCACACTGCAACACATGAGCCCGAGTTTGTTGCAGATATGTAAAGAAGCTGCGCCGGATCGTTGCCATCTGCGAATTCTGTGCTAATTCTTACCTAACAGCAATGTCCAGCTGTGCCTCTCTTTGGCGCTCCTGGTCATGGGACTCCGACAGGAAGAGGACGACGGATATGACATCCGCATTTACCAACGGCAAGCGTGCGCTCGTTGCCACAACCGGCCTCGCGGTCGCAGCACTGGTTCTATCCGGCTGCGCGGCTGGGGGAAGTACCACCCCCGACTCCGCGGGCGGCCCGATCACCATCGGCACCACCGACAAGGTCACCACGCTTGACCCGGCTGGCTCCTACGACGCGGGGTCCTTCGCCGTGCAGACCCAGGTGTTCCCGTTCCTGATGAACAGCGCCTTCGGCACCGCGGATGTCCAACCCGACATTGCGGTCAGTGCGGAGTTCACGTCGCCGACGGAATACACCGTCGTCCTCAAGCCAAACCTCGAATGGGCCAACGGCAATGCGCTCACCGCGTCCGACGTCAAGTTCAGCTTCGACCGCCAGCTGACGATCGCTGCTGACAACGGTCCGTCGTCCCTGCTCTACAACCTGGACAGCACCAACGCCGTCGATGACACGACGGTCGTCTTCACGCTCAAGGCCGGGAACGACCAGATCTTTCCGCAGATCCTGTCCAGCCCTGCCGGAGTGCTCGTAGACGAAGACTCCTTCTCTGCCAGCGCGCTGACGCCCGACAATGACATCGTGGCCGCTGAAGCCTTCGCCGGCCAGTACGTTCTAACCAGCTACAACTTCAACAATCTCCTCTCCTACAAGGCGTATAAGGGATACCAGGGATTGCTCGGCCCCGCTAAGTCGGATGTCATCAACGTCAAGTACTACACCGACGCCTCGAACCTGAAGCTCGACGTTCAGGAAGGTAATATCGACGTCGCCTGGCGCAGCCTGTCGGCGACCGACATCGACGACCTGCGCGGCAACGACGCGGTCAAGGTGGTCGACGGCCCCGGTGGAGAGATCCGTTATATCACCTTCAACTTCAACACCCAGCCGTTCGGCGCGACGACGGCTGAAGCCGACCCGGCCAAGGCTCTCGCCGTTCGCGCGGCCGTTGCTGATGTTGTTGACCGCAATGAGCTCGCCGATCAGGTGTACAAGGGCACCTACACCCCGCTGTATTCCTACGTTCCCGCTGGCATGACCGGTGCCACGGAGTCCCTCAAGGACCTCTACGGCGACGGCAACGGCGGACCGGACATTGAGAAGGCGACCGCCGATTTGGCTGCAGCCGGCGTCACTACTCCGATCGCACTGAACCTGCAGTACAACGCCGACCACTACGGTCCGGGTTCGAGCGACGAGTATGCGCTGATCAAGGACCAGCTGGACGCATCCGGTCTGTTTGCCGTGAGTCTGCAGTCCACCGAATGGGTTCAGTACGCCAAGGACCGCACGGCCGACGTCTACCCCGCCTACCAGCTGGGTTGGTTCCCGGACTACTCCGATGCTGACAACTACTTGTCGCCGTTTTTCGCTGAGGGCAACTTCCTCAAGAATCACTACGACGATGCCGATGTCACTGCCCTGATCAAGAAGCAGGCCATAACCACAGACCCCGCGGAGCGTACCGCACTGATCGAGGAAATTCAGGACAAGGTGGCCGCGCAGCTGTCGACCGTCCCCCTGCTTCAGGGCGCTCAGGTTGCCATTACCGGTCCCGACATCTCCGGCACCAAAGACACGCTCGACGCGTCGTTCAAGTTCCGATATGGTGCGCTGTCCAAGGGCTAGACCGACCTTCGAGTAGTGTTTTCATAGTTTGATCACCGGGGGTGTCCAGCGATGCAGTCGCTGGATGCCCCCGATTCTTTGTGCAATTGTGAGGTACTAATGACCACTGTGGCCATGAAACCGCCCGTACAGGCGGCCGGGCGTAGTCCCAAGAAGAAAAGCAGCCCGGGCGGTGGAATAGGCCGCTATCTCCTCCTTCGGTTCCTGCTCATCTTCCCCACCATTTTCATCCTGGTGTCGATGGTGTTCTGGCTCATGCGCACGACGGGTGACCCGATCACCGCGGCGCTCGGCGGAAAACTCGGCCCGGATCAGCTCGCCAAACTCATCAGCGCGGCTGGCTACGACCGGCCCATTCTGATCCAGTACTTCGAGTACCTTGGCCAGGTTTTCACGGGCAATTTCGGCACAACCATCAGCACCAATCGTCCGGTGTCCGAAGTGCTCCTCACTTACGGCTCTGCAACCGCCGAGCTCGTGTTCTACGCGCTCATTGTGGCCTTCATCGTCGGCATCCCGCTCGGCCTGGTAGCCGCCTACTGGCGGGACAAGGCTCCCGACGCCTTCCTGCGCGTCTTCGCCATCCTCTGCTACGCCACCCCGGTGTTCTTCGCCGGGCTTCTGCTCAAGCTCGTCTTCGCGGTCTGGCTGGATGTGCTGCCGGTGGCCGGCCGCGCCACGGTCGGTTCCGAACTGCAGATGCAGTTTCTCCCCGACAAGTCCGGCATCTACTTCATCGACGCGTTGAAGACCGGTAATCCTGCTGTCTTCGCTGATGTCCTGCTGCATGCCGTGCTTCCCGCGCTCGCACTGGGCCTCCTCACGGCTGGCGTATTCCTTCGCCTCGTGCGCACCAACGTCATCGGCACGCTCGGCACCGACTATGTTGATGCTGCCCGGTCCCGTGGGGTCAATGAATTCCGACTGGTCAGCAAGCACGCCTACCGGCCGGCCCTCATCCCGATCATCACCGTCATCGGATTGCAGGTGGCATTGCTGCTCGGCGGGGCCGTGCTCACCGAGACCACCTTCGAATGGAAGGGCCTCGGGTTCATGCTCATTGAATTCATCAAGGCCCGCGACTTCGTGGCGGTGCAGGGCATTGTCGCGTTGCTCGCCGTCATCGTTGCCCTGTCCAACTTCATTGTGGACATCATTGCCGCACTGATCGACCCGAGAGTGCGGTACTAGCCATGACTGCTGCAACTATGCTCGCCCCCAAGGCTCCGCTCTGGACCCGCCTGCCCGTCGTGCACCAGTTCCGCCAGAGCATCGGCCTGCAACGGGGCATGCTCGTGGTGGGCCTCGTCATCACCGGCGTCTTCATCCTCACCGCGATCTTCGCTCCGCTCCTGGCGCCGTACGGTTACAGCCAGTTGCGCGATGACAATGGCACCTTCGGAGCTCAGCAGGCGCCCGGCGGGGCACATCTGCTCGGCACCACGGTCGGTGGCTACGACGTGCTCTCCCGGGTCATCTGGGGTTCGCAGACCGCGATCGCCGTCATGGTTATTGCCGTCGTGCTGTCGATCTTCGCCGGTGTGGCCCTTGGCCTCGTCTCCGGCTACTTCGGCGGCTGGCTGGACCGGGTACTCGTCGTCGTCTGCGACGCCGTATACGCCTTTCCGGCACTGCTGCTCGCGATCGTCATGGGTATCGTCATCTCTGGCGGCCGCTCCGACCTGTGGGGCGGAATCTTCGCCGCGGCAATCTCGATCACCGTCGTGTTCATCCCGCAGTACTTTCGCGTGATTCGGGCCGAAACGGTCCGGATCAAGGCCGAGGCCTACGTGGAGTCCGCCCGGGTGCTCGGTGCCAGCAACGGGCGCATCATGTTCCGTCACGTACTGCGCAACGCCACCCGTACCCTTCCGCTCATCTTCACTCTCAATGCCTCCGAGGCACTGCTGACCCTGGCCGGACTGGGGTTCATCGGCTTCGGCATCGAACCATCGTCGGCCGCCGAGTGGGGCTATGACCTGAACAAGTCACTCTCCGACGTCTCGAGTGGCATCTGGTGGACCAGCCTGTTCCCGGGACTCGCCATCGTGCTCGTGGTTCTCGGCATCACCCTCGTGGGAGAAAGCCTCAACGACCTCGCGGATCCGCGTCTGCGGAGCCGCCGAGCCCCGGGAAAGACCGGCGTCGTCGCCGCCACCAGCGTCGTCCCCGGCGGAACCCTGGATGCCGGCCCCGGCGGTATCGACGGGCTCGAGGCCGGCCCGCTGGCTCCCGACCCACATCCGAACGACGACCCATTCGAGGCCAAATAATGAGCTCCCTGCCCGACGTCGTTCGCATCGACAATCTCAACGTGACCTTCGCTACCGACGGCGGAGCGGTCAAAGCCGTCGACGGCGTCACTCTGCGCGTCGCCCCCGGCGAGGTTCTCGCCATTGTGGGAGAGAGCGGCAGCGGCAAGACCGTCACCGCGAAGACCATCCTCGGTCTGCTACCGGAGACCGCGACCGCCCACGGCGCCGTCATCCTCAGCAGTAAAGACGGCGCCGACTCCAACGACGTTCTCGCCGTCAGTAAGCAGAAGCTGCGCCAACTGCGTGGAACGGACGTTTCCATGGTGTTCCAGGAGCCGTCCACGGCACTGAACCCCGTGTTCACCGTCGGCTGGCAGATCGCTGAGGGCATTCGCGCTCACGGTGAATTCACCAAGAAGCAGGCACGCGCCAAGGCGATCGAAATTCTGGGCCGGGTCGGAATCCCCGACCCCGAGAGCCGCGTCGACTACTACCCGCACCAGTTCTCCGGCGGGCAGAAGCAGCGAGTCGTCATCGCCATGGCCCTCGTACTCGACCCGGGGCTGATCGTGGCCGACGAGCCGACCACCGCACTGGACGTGACCGTGCAGGCCGAGATCCTCGATCTGCTCCGCCGTTGCCGCGACGAATTCGGCACGGCCATCGTGCTGATCACGCACAATATGGGTGTCGTCGCCGACCTCGCCGACCGCGTCGCCGTCATGTACGAGGGCACGGTCGTCGAGGAAGCCTCTGCCCAGGCGTTGTTCTCCAATCCGCAGCACGACTACACCAAGCGACTGCTCGGCTCGGTGCCGCACGTCGGCCAGGGCACCACTCGGGCCACCGCACGAGCACTCGCCCGCGAACCGGGTTGGGCCGCCGAGACACCGGTCGTCGTCGCCGACAACCTGAAAATTCAGTACCCGGGTCGGCTCGGCAAACCCGGATTCACCGCCGTCGACGGGGTGAGCTTCATCATCCGGCCCGGCGAAGTGCTCGGCCTGGTCGGTGAGAGCGGGTCGGGCAAGACCACCATCGGCCGCGCCATGGCCGGCCTCACGCGGGTGACTGACGGCTCCCTCACCGTGCTCGGCCACGAGATGAAAGGATTCAAGGAGCGCGCCTTCAAGAAGGTGCGCAGCGACATCGGCTTCGTCTTTCAAGACCCGGCATCGAGCTTCAACCCGCTGCTGACGATCGCGGAGTGCGTGGCCGAACCCCTCGTCGTGCACGGTCGCGCGGCCAACCCCGCTGCAGCACGCACACGCGTCAACGAACTGCTCGAGGCAGTGCAGCTACCGCGCACCTATGGCGATCGCTACCCACACGAGCTCAGCGGTGGCCAGCGCCAACGAGCGAGCCTGGCCCGCGGTCTGGCGCTGGAGCCGAGCCTGCTGATCGCGGACGAACCGACGAGCGCGCTCGACGTGTCAGTGCAGGCGAAAGTTCTCGAACTCTTCGCCGAGTTGCAGAAGGAGTTCGGCTTCGCGGCGTTGTTCATCAGCCACGACCTTGCCGTCGTCGACATTCTCGCCGACCGCATTGCCGTGCTCTACAAGGGAAAACTGGTCGAGGAAGGCACCGGCGCCGAAGTGCTCGGTGCACCGAAGGATCCCTACACCCAGCGTCTGCTTGCCTCGCTTCCGGTTCCCGATCCGGCCGCACAAACGCTGCGCCGGAATGAACTCCGCGTCCTGCGTGCGGCGGGATAGACCGCATGAAGCATGGCGCGGCATCCGTTCCCCCGATCCAAACGAGTGATCTGACCATCGAATACCCGCCGCACGGCGCCAGTCCGGCGTTCGTCGCGGTGCACGGGTTCACCCTGCGCATCGCCCAGGGGGAGGTAGTGGGTCTGCTCGGTGAGAGCGGCTCAGGCAAAAGCACCCTCGCCCGGGTGCTCTCCGGTGACGCCTTCGCGAGCGACGCCACCGGCATCCGCCCGCAGATCACCGGGGGAGAGGCGACCGTACTCGGGTATGGGCTCCGCCGCATCAGTAAGCGCAAGCTGACCCGGCTCACCTTCGGAGTTGGGCTGCTGGCCCAGGATGCCGCCGATACCCTGCCGTCGACCATGACGGTGGCCGAGATCGTCGCCGAACCGGTACTCGAACGGGATCGACGCTACAACCGTCGTGCGCTCGGCGCCCAGGTTGCGACCATGATCGATGCGGTGCGCCTGCCGCTGGCCCTTCTCGGTCGGTATCCCTACGAGCTTTCCAGTGGTCAACGGCAGCGGGTGGCGCTGGCCCGGGCTCTTGTATTCGGCCCGGAACTCTTGATCGCTGACGAGCCCACAGCGGGCGTTGATGTCATGGTGCGCGACGCCGTGGTTGACTTGATCAGCGAGCTGCAGCAGGAGCGCTCCTTTTCCGCGCTCGTGATCAGCTCCGACCTGGCCGTGTTGCAGCGGGTCGTCAATCGGATCGGCGTCATGCATCAGGGTGTGCTGGTAGGCCTCGGCACCATCGACGACGTTTTTCGGGACCCGTGGCACCCCTACGTGCGTGAACTCGCCGCCGCCCTGCAGCCCACAGTCGCTGAGCCCGACGTCGAGTCGCTCGTCGCCGGCGAGCCACCCAGTATCGGCAATCAAACGGATGCCGCCGTCGGCAGCTAGGAATACCGCGACCAATCGCGCCCAGTTTCGGGCAGGAGCGGTCGCAGCCGGGCCGACACGCCCGACCGTCTTCTCGCGCACGAGACTGCTCAACTGTTGCTGCTGCCCCACTTTCCGCGGGCTGCGCGGGTTTTCAGCTGTCAAAACTGCGTCATCGGAGCCGATCGGAACCCGACGTGGTTTTGGCACAACAGGAAACCTTGGTAAAGTAATAACGCTGTTCAAGCATTCCTCGATAGCTCAATTGGCAGAGCAGCGCACTGTTAATGCGCAGGTTCTTGGTTCGAGTCCAAGTCGGGGAGCGAAAGGTCACTCAGGGCTCCACCCCGGGTGGCCTTTTTTGTGGGTACTTTTCGTGCAGGCAAGAAAGTTCTTCCTAATTTTCACAGTGCGCCATGGCGTCGGCACAAGAAGTGGTGGTCCGCGTGGATTTCTCGCAATTTCTGATATCGGCGCTCGGGGTACTGTCCGGAACGCTCCTCGTGCTCTGGACCATCACCCTGCTGCGCTCGCGCCGGGTCATCTTCGATCGCAACGCCGCCGAGCGCGTGCGCATCGAACTGGAACTCTCCCTCGCAGAGCAACAGGGGCGATTGGCCATCATTCGTGAGCTTCAGGATGGCGCGGTGCTCACCATCGCCCGACTCATTACCCGGGCCGAAGGCGTTCGCTACACCGCCGAAAGCGACCCCTCCACGGCAGTGCGTGCGGCCATCGCGCTCGTTGATGACGGCCGCGCGGCCCTTGCCGACATGCGCCGCGTCGTGACGATCGTGCGCGAGGGTGAGACCGTCGGTGCACTGCAGCCGGGCCCGCAGTCGACCCGCGACCTGTTTCGCGTCATGCGCGACGCCGGGCTCGTGGTGAGTTTCATCGAATCGGGCGAGCGATTTGCCCTCAAAGCGGGCGCTGAGCTCGCCATCTTCCGCATTCTGCAGAGCGCCCTCTCGAATGCGCTCAAGCACGGCGGCGTCGGCACCGAAGCGCGGGTGTCGTTCACCTGGACCCGGGACGGCTTGCAGCTCCTCGTCGACGATGACGGCATCCGTGCCGCAGCCCGCCGTGACGGCAAAGAGGCCGGCGAACAGGCCGCACGTACCCCGTACACGATCGAGGACGACCTCAAGGCCCTCAGCGAAAGCATTGCAGGCCCCGGAATCACGCAGATGCGTGAGCGCGCCCAGCTGTTTGGCGGTGTGTTCAATGCCGGAACGGTTCCCGGGCTGGGTTTCTCGGTGTCAGCCGTGTTTCCGTCGCTGCGCTTTCACAACGGCGTGCACGGCGTGGATCTATCTCGATGACCGGGTAGCCACTACCCGATGGACATCCATTGACGGCCTATCGACCGTGGCCCTACCGGCCGCGCCGATCACCGCAGACTTGCGCGCACTAACCTGGCCGCCGCACTCGCGGCCTGCTGTCAGCCTTCGAGGTTGTCGACGCCAGGCGTCCAGCTCAACCCCGGCACACCCCAGCTTTTCTTGCGTTCAACTTTGGCTGCCATCTTCGTGTAGACGTGTTCGAGACGATCGACATACAGCGTGCCGTCGAGGTGGTCATACTCGTGCTGAAAGATGCGGGCAAGCCAGCCGTCCGCTCGAATCTCAAAGGGCCGCTGCTCAGCGTCGACAGCCCGCAGGATGGCGGACTCGGCTCGCTTGAGTGGAAACCGCTCGCCCGGAAATGACAGGCAGCCTTCGTCTTCGTCGAGATCTTCGTCATCCACGGGCCTGGCAGACACCGGTGTGATCCATAACTCAGGGTTGATCGCCACGCCCCGCCATGACACGTCATCGTCGTCTTGGTAGCTGTAGGTGAAGATGCGCAGCCCGACACCCACCTGCGTGGCGGCGAGACCTACCCCCGGTGCGGCGTCCATCGTCTCGAACATGTCTTGCACCAGCTCGCGCAAACTATCGTCAAAATCGACGACTGGAGCGGCGGGGGAGTGGAGAACGGGTTCACCAGAAATTACTATCGCGCGTACGGCCATTTCTCCAGAATATCGTCAAGCTTGTCGGTAGGGTCATCAAGTGATCACTGACCTAACCGATCTGGCGACAGAAATCGCCATTGATCCGCGGCAGGCCATCGGAATTCCGCTGGCCCTGGTCGGTGCCGTCTTCCTGTCCCTCGGCGCTCAATTTCAGCATCGCGGCGTGAACAAGGTCGAGTCGTTCACTGGCGAGGTCACCGGCGGGCTCAACGTGCGCCAGCTCACCCTGCTGCTGGCCCGGCCGTCCTGGGTGTTCGGCTCCCTCATGCTCGGGCTCGCAATCGTGTTTCAACTCACGAGCCTCGCGTTCGCCCCCATCATCGTTGTGCAGCCGCTCGGGGCGGTTGCCCTCGTCATCACCGCCGTTCTGAACGCCCGCGTCAGCAAGGTCAAGCTCAATCGTGCGAGCATCATCGCCATCTCCATGTGCGTGGGTGGGGTTGGCCTGTTCGTCACCGTGGCGGCGTTCACCGCCGTCGACAGGCCAGTCACCGACCAAAACCTGGTGACCATCCTCATCGTTCTCGCGGCCGTTCTGCTGGCATTTGCACTTGCTTTCGGGTTTCTGCGCCGCCGGTCGCAGGCGATTTTCTACATCCTCGGTGCCGGTGTGCTTTACGGTTTCGTGGCGACACTGGCCAAGGTCGTCATCAATCGCACCCAGCACGGAAACTTCGAGTGGCTCACCCTGACCTGTGTGCTCGGTCTATTGCTTGCAGCCGTATTAGGGGCGTATTTTGTGCAGAATGCCTACGCATCGGGCCCACCGGATCTCGTGATTGCGGGGCTCACCGTTGTCGACCCGCTCGTCGCCGTCGGTATCGGAATCATCGTGCTCGGCGAGGCCAGTCAGGCACCCCCTGCAGCTGCGGTCGCCTTCGTCCTTGCCGGTGCTGTCGCAATTTGGGGTGTGTTCCTATTGGCGCGGTACCACCCTCAATTCGATCGCTGACCCGCGAAATTTTTGAGCCACCACGGTGCGGGCCCCCGCGCGGTGGGCACGGTTTAGAATAGGGTTCGAGTGCGCCGCGTCATTTTGACGTGCGCACCCGATATCTCCTGCCGGATGATGACCCCGGCCCAACAACGTAGGGACCACTCCACTTGTCAGATTCGACCGACTTGCTGAGCAGCCCAACCCTGGGCAATGCGCCCGAGCGCGCCGCGCGTGCGCCGTCCGATAAGCCTCGGATTCGTGTCCTCATCGCCGCCGACACCTTTGCACCCGATGTGAACGGTGCTGCTCGATTTGCCGAGCGCCTGGCCGCCGGGCTGGTAGCCCGCGGCCACGAGGTTCAGATCATGGCCCCGGCCCCGTCGCGGAAGCACGGCAGCTGGACCGAAATGCACGAGGGTCAGCCCATGGTGGTGCACCGCCTGCATAGCTGGCGCTGGTACCCGCACGACTGGTTGCGCTTCGCCCTGCCGTGGCTGATTCGCGGTGAAAGCCGGCGCATTCTCGATTCATTCCGCCCCGACGTCGTGCACTTCCAATCCCACATCAATGTGGGGCGCGGCGTGTCCATCGAAGCGGCCAAGCGCAACATTCGCTTAGTCGGCACGAACCACTTCATGCCCGAGAACATGGTGAAGTTTTCCCTCGTGCCAGTCGGCTTGCAACATCGGGTGATCAAGGCGGCCTGGCGCGCTGCGCGGCGCACATTTGGGCGCGCTGCAGCCGTGACCACCCCAACCCGGCGGGCCGCTCAGTTTTTGGAGAAGTACACCGGTCTCACCGGTGTGCGTGCCATCTCCTGCGGAATCGACGCTGACAACTACGCACCCAACTTTGAGCCTCGCACGGAAAACCGCATCCTCTTCGTCGGTCGCGTCACCGGCGAAAAGCAGATCGACGTGCTGCTGCAGGCGGCGGCGCTACTGTCGCCCGAGCTCGACGCCCAGATCGAGATCGTCGGCGGGGGCGATCAGAAACGCAACCTGGAGCACCTGGCCGACACGCTCGGCATCCGCTCACGCGTCACGTTCACCGGTTACGTGACGGATGACGAGCTGCGCGGGGCCTACTCACGGGCTACCGTGTTTGCCATGCCGTCCATTGCCGAGCTGCAGAGCATCGCCACGATGGAAGCCATGGCCTCCGGACTGCCGATCGTCGCTGCCGATGCCATGGCGCTACCCCACCTCGTGCACGACGAGAACAACGGGTACCTGTTCAAGCCGGGCGACGCGCAGGATCTGGCGGACAAACTGACCGTGGTACTCACAGCCTCCCCGGAACGTTTGACGGCACTCAAGCGGGAGTCGCTCAAACTCATCGCCGCACACGACATCAAGCGCACTCTGAACACATTCGAATGCCTGTATCGTGGGGAGCCGGTGAGCGATCTGGTCACCAACGGGGCTTCGTCACAGTCGCCCGAGTAGTCACATATCTGTGGGTGCGACCGTGAGGTCGTGCCTTTTGGGGCGGTAGCTCAGCTGGTTAGAGCAGCGGACTCATAATCCGTCGGTCCCGGGTTCAAGTCCCGGCCGCCCTACTCGAAACATCGCTTGATCAGGTTTTCTTGTTCTCACAATAGGAGCAAGACTTGATGAAGTATCCGTTTATTATCCGTTATTCAAAAATTCTGACCCCTCACAGCCACCTCTGATGGAGGTGCACGCCCGAGTTCGAGTGCTCTGGATCGGCCTCGCCCACCTGTGGGTTATGGACACTCAAACCCTCTCTAGGCTCGGTCTTGAGCCTGTACTCACGACGAGCGAGCTCGCCGAGTATCTCGGTGTGCACGTGCAAGCAATCTACGATCTCCGTAACGATGGCCGCGGACCGACGGGCTTTCGCGTCGGACGGGAGATTCGATACCACGTATCTGATGTTCTCAGCTGGCTCGAGAGTCTTCGTGAGCCGGATCGGTCTCGCCGCGCTGTCGGATCCGATCTCTGATGGCGGGGCGTCCCCGCACACCCATCAGCACCGGTGGCACGATCAGAACGCGCAAGGTCAAGTCGGGAATGTTTCGAGCCGTAACCGTCTTTCGTGATTGGGATGGCCAGACCCGCAAGGTCACCGCGACCAGCTCGAGTCGAAACGCTGCGGAAGCCGCGCTCAAGGTCGACCTGGCCGCACGAATGCGTGCCGGTGGACTCGACGACGCTCTGAACGCAGGGTCGCCGTTCCCGTTGCTCGCCGCCGCCTGGCTCGACGACGTCGAGCACGACGTTGACCGTTCTCAAGGCACCAAAGAGACGTATCAGCGTCAACTGGGAACACTGGTGCTGCCCTTTTTCGAGCACTTCACCATTCGAGAGGTGAGTGTCGGCCGGGTTGAGCGCTATCTCAAGCAGCAGCGCGAGAAGTCGTACACCCAGGCGAAGCACTCACGCACGATCCTGGGTATGATCATGGCCTTCGCCGTTCGACGAGAGATCATTGCGCGCAATCCCGTCACAGAGGCTTCGCGCATGAAGAAGCCTCCGCATACCCCGAAGGCGCTGACGACAGAGCAGATCGCCGCTATCCGACTCGCGGCGCGCGAGTGGCGTTCGCAAGAGGGCAGGATGGGACCGCGGTCCGACGGCCAGGTGCGCGACGTTATCGAGGTGATGCTCGGCACGGCGACGCGCATCGGAGAGGCGCTCGCGCTTCGTCAGTGTGACGTCGACCTGGATGCTGATCCGCCCCAGGTGAGCGTGAGCGGAACGATCGTCGTGCACAAAGGGGCCGCCGTGCACCGCCAGGAGCACCCCAAGACGCACGAGTCGAGCCGAATCATCCCCGTGCCGGAGTTCGCGGCCGACGTGATTCGCCAGCGCCTGGCGTTGCTCGATCCGGAGAATGCGGAGCATCTGCTGTTCTACTCCCGAAACAACACCCCGCTCACGCCGTACAACGTGAGGCGCACCTTCCGGGGCATCCTCGAAGCCGCGGGCCTCGCGGGCCTGGCGATCTCGCCACATGCCTTTCGCCGCACGGGAGCGACGCTGCTCGCCCATGAACTTGGCATACAGGCGGCAGCCGACGTTTTAGGGCACACCTCAACCTCGACGACGAAGGCGCACTACGCTGAGCCCGACCGCACCGTTAGGCCGGAGCCTGCGGCGGTTCTGCAGCGGCTGGCGCCGCCGAAATAGCGGTCCGTCACCATCTCCAGTTCACCACTCTGAGTGCTTTCAGTCGGCACCGCACTCCGACAACGATGGAGCCGCATCCGTCGGCTTTGATAGCTGGCGCATCTATCGTTGAATATAGCGATGAGTTGCAGTAGCTCATTCTCAGGTCGATGCAAGGAATGAAATTCGATGCTCACGCAAGTCACTTCTCCACAGCAAGTCTTCTTCTCGCCGCAGAGGTTGATCGTTCCCCTGTTCCAACGGCCCTACGTGTGGTCACGGGAAGTTCAGTGGGAGCCACTGTGGAATGATGTGACTCGCCTGATCGACGTGATTGCGGAGGGTGATGGGCAGGCGACCCACTTTCTGGGCGCGGTCGTTTTGCAGGCGCAGGCGACAGCCCTGGGTGACCTGCCGCAATACACCGTCATCGATGGGCAGCAGCGTCTGACGACGCTCCAGATCCTGTTGGACGCTTTGCACGCCCAGCTGGAGTCGCGCGGGCTGGGCCACCTTACTGCCCAAGTGCTCACCTTGGTTGAGAACCCGGAGTCATTTCGCCAGCACCCTGACGATCGGTTCAAGGTGTGGCCGACCAACCGCGATCGGCCAGCCTTCTCCGCAGCGATGTCGGCCGAGGCTCCCATCGATCACTCGTCTTTGCCGGCCGGTCGGCTGGTGGACGCGCACCGTTACTTCTTTGAGGCGATCGGTGAATGGTTGGACGCAGAACCGTCCACAGTTGAGCGACGCGCAGGCTTGCTCGTGCCTGCGATTACGACGCGGCTTCAGATCGTGACGATACAACTGCTCTCGCATGAAGATGCCCAGGAAATTTTTGAAACCTTGAACGCTCGTGGTACTCCGTTGACCGCCGCCGATCTGATCAAGAACTACCTCTTCCAGCGTCTGGAAAAGGATGCAGCAGCCACTGAAAGCGCCTACCAAGACTACTGGGCCGATTTTGAAACACCATTTTGGGAAGCCGAGGTCACAACTGGTCGCATCAAGTACGCCCGAAGCTCACTGTTCCTGACGCAGTGGCTTACGGCCAAGACCCTAAAGGAAATCCCCGCGCGCGAGGTCTTCATGCAGTTCAAACGGTACGTCGGGGCATCCGGAACGGACATTCTGACGCTTCTCCGCGCCCTGCGGTCAGCCGCCGATCGGTACCGCGCTTTCACAGAGGGTGCCGCTGTCCGTGACGGAGCACTCAGTCGGCTGAACCTATTCGTGTATCGAATGAGCACGCTCGACTCAGAGATCACAAAACCGCTCCTCATTTGGCTGGGCGAGCCGGAGCAGGCAGCGCTTGACGAACTCGAACGTGCGCGCCTGTTGGACACCCTGGAAAGTTGGTTCGTGCGGCGTGCACTCGTCAGAGCGCAGTCGCAGGGCACCAACCGATTCATGTTGGACCTGCTCACCCAACTGGCTAAGCGCCCTGCGACGACGGCCGTTGATGAGGCCGCGCGCACATACCTCGCGGTCCAAACTTCGAGCTTTGGCTATTGGCCGGATGATGCCGAACTTCGACGTGAGTTGGTGGACTTGCAGGCCTATAAGAAGTTTCGCAAGGGACGACTGCGAATGGTCCTCGAAGCAGTCGAAGACCAGCGTCGAGGCTTTCCCGGTGGGCGCTCCTTCTCCGTGTCGCCGGTATCGCGCGGGGTTTGTACGATCGAGCACATCATGCCCCAAGAATGGCGCTCAAATTGGAACGACCTAACCGACGTTGAAGCCGAGAATCGGAGGGACAGCATTGTGCAGACTCTCGGTAATCTCACTCTGGTGACGCAGAGCCTGAACGCACGGTTGTCGAACGCCGCTTGGATTGCCTCAAACGGCAAACGTGCAGCATTGGTCCGGCATGACACACTCCTCCTCACGCGAGATGTCGTCCACGCTGATTCCTGGTCGGAGGCCGAGATACTTTCGCGCACCGATGATCTCGTTGAGGCCATAAGTGAAATTTGGTCCGTTCCCACAGGGCACCGGGGGATAAGTGATGAGGCCGTCGGACGTGCCCAATATCGCACGGAAGTGGTCGATCTCGTTCGCGCGGGTCTTTTGAGTCCTGGGTCGATTCTGTACGCCAAGCCAGCAGCTCACCGTGGTGAACTCGCGACTGTAAATGCGGATGGAAGCCTGCTCTTGAATGGAGTGATGTACGCGACCGTCAGTGGGGCGGCACGTCACCTCCAGGGCGGAGGGGCAGTGGCCGGCTGGCAATTCTGGTGTATCGATCCCGGCTTTCAACGAACTATGGCCGATCTGCGAGCGGAACATGCGGGGGGCGTGGATACATCGCAAACCTCCCCGAGGAAGTAACCCGCCCTTGTGGCGCGTGAAGTGGTGATGATGTGAAATTCAATTCAGACGCGGGGGTCGCTTGCGTTGCGGTTCCAGATTCTCCGGACGCTCGGCTGTTTGTGGAGCTTTCGAGCTATGGTGCCGACCTCACTGAAGCTCGCCACGCCTTGGAGCTTGCGCTGGAGGTCGTCGCAGACGGTCATGATCACGATGGCGGGCCCTATCTCAGCGGCTTCGCGGCCGTCGCGTACTGCCGTACGTATTTCCCATCCAAGGTTCGAAGGCCTTTGACTGATCACATCGTGATACCTGACGATCTCAGCGATGTACACGCGCTGATCGGCGCGTTCAGAAATACGAGGCTTGCCCACTCCCAGTCCCAGTTGGCGACGACATTTCCTATAGCGATACTCGACGCGTCATCCCTTCAGCTGAAAGATGTCATGGCCTTGACAGTCGTGCAGCCGCTTCCCACGCACCACGTGGTGCGGTTTCTTGAACTCGTGGAAATCGTAGACGCCCTTCTTTTCGAAGTCATCGAGCCGGTGCGCCTCCGACTAATGGCCGAGATGCGCCGCGCTGATTTGGCCGAAATGATGGCCGGTGGGAGCCGCCCTGAAATCGTGGACGCGAAAGATGCGGAATTCAGCGCCAGGAGCAAGCGGAAGCCCTATCCCGCTGGGAATACGATGTACTGGTCAACGACGGAGTGAACGTGGACGTCTGCGCGATCGCCCATGACCGGCCGTCGAACGAGTCGATCAATGGCGCCGTGCGGGTCTCATGGCTGGCAGATCCGCGCGTCTTGCCGCCTTGGGTCGCTTCCTTTGCCGCAGACCTCGTGCATTCTTGCTGGCGTGGCTGCCCCTTCACCGGTCGGCCATGGCAGACCGACGTGAGCATGGCCAGAAAAGTGTTGAACTAGAGTTTCATCATGAACCAGCCCTCCCCGATCGACACTGACTTCGACGTGCGATCGGATGCTGGCGGACGTGACCCCGACCAACACAGCCCAACATTGCGGCGCTATCACCAGCTTTTGTGGAGCAAACCGCTGCCGAGCGGCGCGTTGTTTACTTTGGATATGTCCACTGCGGGCTCCTACCTGCACCATAGTTCCGGTGTTGGAGAGTTCTTTCTAGCGAGCGACACGATCATCCACACGTTCGCATCCTGGATGCGCATGGCGGACATTATCGCTCAGGTGGACGAAGAGGACAGGGCGGCATTTCATACCATCGGGCGCACGATCGGTGGCACGATACTCTTCCCGGGCAACCGTGTAGAGGGAAAGCGGACGATCAACGGCGCGCGGGGTATGCATCCCCTGATTCGCGACCGATTTGATTTGACTTTGGAATGTATCCGCCTCCACTACCAAGGCGAGCACAACCCGCTTGATGAAACGCTCTCACGATACGGGGACTTCTTTGGTCTCTTCCGCGATTTTCGAGGATATGCGGAATTCTTCCTGCTTCAAGACCTCGTGCGTCCGGACAACTCTGCCGTCGAATTTTTCACGCCGTTTGACAGCTTCACCACACCGGCTCTCCCAGGGAATCTCAAGGCTTACGAGCAATATCGCTCGAAGAGCATGGCCTTCGTCCGAGCCCGAAACACTCGAATCTCTGAGACACTCCTGTAAAGAGGCCTGCCTGCGGTCTTCTATGCACATGCCCAAGGAAGTTCTCACCGTTCGTCAGGTAGTCCGGGCGCGAGAGTAGAACGAGGTCTCGTCCTCTCGCCGTCTGGCGATATCGTCAACGACGAACTGCACGAAGTCCTCGTCACGATCACCAATGACCACGTCATCGACAGCGTCGGCTGGCGGTTCTCCTGGCCACACCGTCTGACGCGTAGGCCGGTCACGCTCCAGCCGCGTGCCCGAGATCGCGACCCAGTCGCGAAGCCGCTGGCGGGCATCCGCAAAATCTCGATGCCAGCCGAGCGGAGCGGAGCCGTGTTGGTCGGGGTCGTAGGCCCCGAGCCAGTGCAGGTGCAGCGCGGAGAGTTCCCAGACGAGTTCGGGGTGCCGATGCCAGAACGGCGGCACAACGGATGCCGGCAGACCGTACGTGCGACGCAGCCAGTTCACCCAGCGGTTAAGTTCGATCCATTCGGCCTCGGCGTCGTCAGCGCTAAGCAGATTCCAGTTGATCGGATGCGGCGGCTCAGCCATGAGCGGCCCCTCGAGGTCGTCCAGCGAGCCAGCCCCGAAAGCGTCGTCGTGATTACCGGACGCCCACTCGACGAGTGACTCTGTCATCGCCCATTCACCGCCCTGAGCCGGTGTGTGCCGCTTCCACCTCGCGCTCTACCCCAGTGTCCAAACCTGTGCGGTGGGTGCGATCGACGGAATAGTTGGTGCGCGCGAGGTCGTGGCCGATCTTCTTGGCGACGAACTCTTCGCGTTGAATGACTTCACCGTCGCGCTCGACCTGGAAGGTGCGCACATACCCTTCAGCGACAAAGCTGTCGCCCTTGGCGAATCGGGCAATAGCCCGTTCGGCGGTGGCACGGTAGGCGACGAGATCGTGAAAGGTGGGCTCGAGCGCGGTGAAGCTGCCGTTGTACTCCTGACGGAAGTGCGGCTGGCCGACGCGCACGTAGAAACGGGTGTCGCCGTTTTCAGTAACCGTTTGCTGCGGGTCTGAGGCGATGAAGCCGGATAAGGATTGCTGGGTGTGAAGTGCCATGGGACTTTGCCTCCTGTGATTGGGGCAGACCATCGTGGTCCGCGCTCACTAGGAGGTGCACCAGGGGCACCGTCGCGATCGCGCCGGTACTCGGGGGAATCCGGTCGGCGAGGCAGTACTGGCACTGGAAGATTTACGCGGACAGTATCTGGTCGCACGTGTGGCAGGCGAATAGGCTTGGGCGCCATGGCCCTTCGACTGGTTCAGGTGAATTTCAAGGCGCGGAATGATTCGGCACTCGGCCTGTTTTGGGCGGATGCGCTCGGCTGGGGCGTGTCCAGCGAGGGTCCCGGCGTGACCAACGTTGAACCGCCCGGCATGGTCCTGCCGGATCCGGCCGCCGTCTGCGTCGATGTCGTCACCGTTCCTGAGCCCGAGACAGTCCAGTACCGGGCACACCTCGACCTCGCCACTTCGTCTGTGGCTCATCAAACGGAACTGGTCGCGCGATTGAAGGCTGGGCGCGACATCCATTGATATTGGGCAGGGCGACGTGCATTGGACGGTTCTGGCCGACCCGGAGGGAAACGTCTTCTGCGTGCTCGAGCCTCGGGCGATCTACGCCGACACGGGGCCGATCGCCGCGGTGGTGGTCAGTTGTACTGATCCACGGGCGATGGCCCGGTTCTGGAACGGGGCGATTGATTGGACCCTGCACGAGGTGGCCGACGATTTCGCGCGGCTGCGGTCGGCCGCGGGGGTGGGTCCGTATCTGGAGTTCGTTCGCGTCCCCGACGTCACGGTGGGGACCCGCGTCCACCTTGACCTGCGTCCGTACCTTCGTGATGATCAGACGGCTGAGGTCGCCCGGTTGCGAACCCTGGGCGCGCTCGATGCTGACAATGGGCAGGGCGATGTGCCGTGGGTAGTGCTCACCGACCCCGAGGGCAATGAGTTCTGCGTGCTGACGCCAGGCTGACGCCAGGCTGACGCCCGTTTGGGACCCATCAATCGTGGAAGCGTCCAGCGGATGGTCGCGGGCCAGTCGGCCGAGCGCGTGACTTTGCGCAACTTCACTTACTGTTGCTTAACGAATTCAATGACTCATAAGGTCAGTAAATCGGAGCCGCTAGAAGTTCCGCCAGTGCCAAAGGGGGCCCGACTGTGACGCATGAACTGCCAGTCCAGCAGCACGTTGTGCCGCGGCCGAGCACCTCGTCAGCGGCGTCGGTCGCCCGCGTGGCGGGTGTTTCTGCCGCCACCGTTTCGTATGTGATGAATGGCAAGGCCGGGGTGTCGACAGAGACACGAGAGCACGTGCTGATGGTGGCGTCCGGGCTCGGCTTTGTTCCTCGGAATCCTGAGAGCATCAAGGACCCGCGGCGTACCAGGGTGATCGGCCTGGTCTTCCCGAACATCATCAATCCGATGTACCCGAGATGGGCCCAGGGAGTAACGACTGCAGCGGCTGCGGCGGGGTACGAAGTCTTTCTCACCAACACTCGTGACGACTCCACCGTTCTGAGCCAGGTGATGACGTCGCTCGCCAGTCGAAACGTGGACGGTGTCATCCTGGCGGCTGCCCTCGAACAGGACGCGACCTCACTGCGCATCCTGCGTGCAGCGAAAATTCCCTTCGTCTACCTCTCCCGGTGCTCGCCGTTCGTGGCGGGGGACTTCGTCGGAATCAATGATCACGCAGCGGGGGAGGAGATCATGGAGCACGTGCTCTCCCACGGTTACACCCAAATCGCCACCGTGATCGGACCCCGCCACTCTACGTCGTCCCTAGCGCGAGAGCGCGGGTTCGTGAGGACCGCGGCCAAGGGAGGCGTCAGCATAACCGGCACGCGCAAGATCAGCACCACGCTCGACAGCCGTGGTGGGCGTCTCGCCGCCGAGGCGCTCCTCACGAGCGACAGCCCGCCCGAGGTGATCGTCTGTGGTAGTGACGAAATCGCGATCGGGGTGTTGGAGTACGCCGCAGACCACGGCATTCAGGTGCCCAAAAAACTCGCGGTGACGGGGTAGGACGGGCTTCCACACAGCCTGTCCGGACTCATCAACTTGACCACCATCATTCAACCGCAGCTCGAAATGGCCACCGAGGCGTTCGCGATGCTGCAGAAGCGCATGGCGACTCCCTCGTCGACCTACCAATCGCTGTTGTGTGCGCATCAGTTGCACATAGGCAAAACCTGCGGATGCCCCGTCGCCCCCGGCGACGCGCCGCCACATTCCTGACACTCCCTGATTCGCACGGTCCGGCTTTGCCCGGTCCGGTGATCGTCCATGTCTAATTTTCGTCCGCACGTTCTCGAAGGAGAGATCATGTCCACTCATACCGCCCCGGTGTCGATGCGTTCCCCGAAAGTCATCAGCAGCCTCATTCTGCGCAAGCTGATGCCGCTGCTGATCATCGCCTACATCATGGCCTTCCTTGACCGCACGAACATCGGCATGGCCAAGGAACGACTCGAGATCGACCTCGGCATCTCAGCCACCGCCTACGGCATCGGCGCGGGACTGTTCTTCCTGACCTATGCACTCTCCGAAATCCCGTCCAACCTCATAATGCACAAGGTTGGTGCCCGGTTCTGGATCACCCGCATCATGGTGAGTTGGGGCATCATCTCCGCGTGCATGATGTTTGTGCAGGGGGAGTGGTCCTTCTACGCAATGCGCATGCTGCTCGGTATTGCTGAGGCTGGTCTGTTTCCTGGAATCATGTACTTTCTCACCCAGTGGTTCGTTCGCAAGGATCGCGCCAAAGCGAACGGCATGTTCCTGCTCGGCGTCTCCTTCGCGAGCATTCTCGGAGCACCCCTCGGCGGCCTGCTGCTCACCATGGAGGGCATCGGCGGCCTGCACGGCTGGCAGTGGATGTTCCTCCTTGAAGGTGTTCCCGCAGTTTTCCTCGCCATCATCGTCTGGAGAATGCTGCCCGACCGCCCCACCCAGGCCACCTTCCTCACGCACGCCGAGGCCATGGATCTCGAAGCGCGCGTCGCCGCCGAAGAGATCGCCGGGTCGGCAGCCTCGGGTACCCATCGGCTCACCGGAATCTGGAAAGACCGCCAGATCCTTCTCGTGGTAGGAATCTATCTGTCCCACCAGATTGCCGTCTACGCCCTCTCGTTCTTCCTGCCCTCATTGATCGGCACCTACGGCGTACTCTCCTCAACCGAAATCGGGCTGCTCACCGCCGTGCCCTGGATCTTCGCGGCCCTCGGCGCCTTCCTCATTCCTCGGCACGCCACCACCGGCACCCGAGGCCGCAAGATCATCACGATGGCCATGATCGGTATCTGCGCCGGATTCACCCTCGGTGCCGTATCCGGCCCCATCGTCGGCCTCATCGGCTTTTGCATGGGCGCATTCTGCTTCTTCATCGTGCAGCCCATTCTCTTCACCTTCCCGGCCAGCCGCCTCAGCGGCTCCACACTCGCCGGCGGCATCGCCTTCGTCAACACCATCGGTCTCCTGGGCGGTTTCCTCGGCCCGTACGTCATGGGATACATGGAAGACGCCACCGGCAGCAAGTTCTCCGGCCTCTGGTTCGTCGTCGTTGTATGCGCCATCGGCGCCGTCCTCTCGTTTTTCCTCAAGTACGGCGAAACACAAGCGGATGCCGGCGTCGCGGAGTCGGCATCCGCTCACCAACCCAGCCTCAGAAACTAACCGCACCCTCACGATCTGCAAACCTGCGAACTAGGAGTACTCATGAATTTCACCGGACGACGTGTTCTTGTCACCGCCGGCGCCAACGGCATCGGCCTGGCCATCGCCACCCGGTTCAAGGAATTCGGTGCCCAGGTCTTCGTCACCGACATCGATCCGAAGGCAGTGGCCGCCGCCACGGCGTTGGGCTTCAGCGCGAGCGTGTCGGACGCCTCCCGCGAGACCGACGTGCAGGCGCTCATGCACGACGTTCAGAGCGAGCTCGGAGGCCTCGACATTCTCGTAAACAACGCGGGCATCGCCGGACCCACTGGACCTGTCGAATCGATCGACACCGACGCCTGGATGAAGACGTTTCAGGTGAATATCCACGGACAGTTCCTGTGCGTCAAGCACGCCATCGGGCTGCTACGGCAGGGCACCGATCCGGCTATCGTCAACCTTTCCTCGGCTGCCGGCCGCCTGGGTATGGCCGGGCGCAGCGCCTACTCGGCATCGAAATGGGCCGTGATCGGCTTCACCAAGACCCTCGCGATCGAACTCGGCGCCGAGGGCATCCGCGCCAACGCCATCTGCCCCGGCGCCGTCGACGGGCCGCGCATTCAAGCGGTCATTGCCGCCAAGGCTGAGATGCTCGGCCAGACAGCCGACGAGGTCGAAGCCACCTACAACGACCAGTCATCGCTGGGCCGCATGGTCACCGCTGAAGACGTAGCCAACATGGTCGTCTTCGCTGCGAGTGACATGGCCCGCAACGTGAACGGCCAGGTCCTCGCCGTCGACGGCAACACCGAAAAGCTCTACTGAACCTCGAAAGGCTCCTTCCATGGCTGAAAAGCGCAAGGTCATCATCACCAGTGCCGTCACTGGTGCCATCCACACCCCCTCCATGTCGCCCTATCTTCCGGTGTCGCCGGAAGAGATCGCCGACGCCGCCCTCGGCGCGGCGGAGGCGGGCGCCGCTATCGTGCATATGCACGCCCGCGACCCGAAAGACGGCCGACCGTCGCAGCGGCCGGAGCACTTCGTGCCCATCCTCGACAAACTCAAGGCGAATACCGACGCGGTGATCAACATCACCACGGGCGGCTCGCCCCACATGACCGTGGAGGAGAGGATGCTACCGGCCACCGTCTTCAAGCCGGAGCTGGCCTCGCTCAACATGGGTTCCATGAACTTCGGCCTCTACCCGATGCTCGACCGCTTCACCGAATTCGAGCATGATTGGGAGCGGGAAGGGCTCGAGAAGAGCCGCGACCTCGTGTTCAAGAACACGTTCCAGGACATCGAGGCGATCCTCACCATGGGCAACGCGAACGGAACGCATTTCGAGTTCGAGTGCTATGACATCTCGCACTTGAACAACCTGGCGCACTTCCATTCCCGAGGACTCGCAAAAGGCCCACTGTTCGTGCAGTCGGTGTTCGGTCTGCTCGGCGGCATCGGCGCACATCCTGAAGACCTGATGCACATGCGCCGCACGGCCGACCGTCTGCTCGGAGACGAGTACCAGTGGTCTATTCTCGGCGCCGGCAAGAATCAGATACCGCTCGCCACCATCGGCGCGGCTATGGGCTCGCACGTGCGGGTCGGGCTCGAGGACTCGCTCTGGATCGGCCCCGGCGAGCTCGCGAAGAGCAACGCGGAACAGGTCACCCGCATTCGCACCATCCTTGAGGCACTCAATTTCGACATCGCCACACCCGACGAGGCGCGCGAAATGTTGCAGCTAAAGGGCCGGGAAAATGTGGGCTTCTAGTACCAGATCCATCGATCTGGCGCGGCTGCGGGCGAAGTGTGGGATTGATCCGTCTCTGGACCTCGTGGGTGTCTCGGACCTCACCGTGCGGACCCGCGCCCACCTCAGCTGGGTCGGTACTTCCGTGGCGATCACGTGGCTCAGGTCGGCTGCGGTGACGTCTGAGTGCGGACAACGCTGACAAAGCGCGGGGAGACGTAGTGCTCGATCTCACTCCGGCCCGTTGACCGGCTCCGACGCAGGCAGTTTACGTGCTGGTGCCCGCATCAACCCTTCGATCTCCTCCCGGCTCGCGCGCAGCTCCTTGGCATCTGACCGGGCAGTCCACATCTGCAGGCTCGCAATGATGGGTGGCGTCGAGCGGAGCATGATCAGGCCCGTGCCGAATGGCAGGGTGCGGATGGTATCGGGCGGCATGATCGGTACGCGGCGGATGGACCGCTGTGACGATCGTGACCCGCGATCACCGATTGTGGTCGAGTCCGTCGTTTCGTCTCGGTCACCGATCAGGGTCGAGAGATCATGCAGGTCTCGCGAGTTGGAGCCTCCGCCGAGGACGATTTTAACGATCGACGAGTCCCAGATGGTGCTGGCCGCGTTGTCGCTCCACTTCGTGCGCGCCTGCGCGAGGGACTGCAACACCGGCATGGTGGTGATGCCGGTGCCACCGCCTTCGGCCATGAGAGTGGGGAGTGAGGGGAGTGGTGCGAGGTTGCCGATCTCGTCGAGCGCGAGCAGCAGCGGCGGATCCAGCCGTGCACCCGCGCTTCGGGCGGCGATGCGGCGGGCGGTTTCGACGAGGTCTTCAACGAACGCCGACACGAGAGCGGCCGAGTTGTTCGATCCCGCACCGGTCGCGAGCAGATAGAGCGTGCCGTTGCTGCGAAAGAAATCCTCGGGGTCGAACCCTTCACCCTCCGGCGGTGAGACAGCATTCATCACGCGCGGGTCCGCCAGGGCTCCTAAAGAGAGCGAGACTCCCTGCCAGATCGAGTCACGTGTGCGCGGGTCGGCCTCGAGCGTGGCCCGCAACGAATCGCCCCAGCCGGTGGCCGCGCCGGGCGTGCTCAGCAAAATGGACACCGCGTCGTGGGCGGCGGCCGGGTCGAGCGTCCAGCGAAAGAGGTCGGCCGGCGAGCAGCGGTCGAGCGCTGCCGCGTGCAGCATCGACTGCAGGGCAGTGCGGGTCTTGGCTTCCCAGAATCCGCCGCCGTCGACGCCGCCCGCGGCCAGCCCGGTCCCGGCAGCGAGTCCGGCCGCTCGAATCATCGCCGTGAGCGGATCCTCACACCCGCGAATGGGCGACCACCGCAGGCCCACCGGCACGCCCGCTGCAAGCTGCTGCGGATCAAAGACCGCTACCGGCCCGATCCGTTGCCGTGCGCGCAGCGTGGTGGTGAGGTTGTCGGGGCGGGTCGAAGTGGTCACGACCGGCCCCGGCGCGTCGAGGATGGCGTTGATCACGATGTGCGCGCCCTTGCCGGAGCGCGGCGGGCCGATCACCAGGATCGAGTCCTCGACGCTTGCCCACACCGCGGTACCGCGCGATCGCCCGATCCGATACCCGACATCGTTCGGGCCGGCTTTCGCGAGTGACGGTCGAAGGTGCGTCGCGCGCTTCATTATGGCCGAATGCGACGCGGCACGAGCAAGTTCGGTACGTGTCGCGATCCCGGCAATGCGGTACGGGTCGACCTTCGTCGTGACGCCCCTAAATATGCGCCACAACCCAAACGCCAAAGCGGATGCCAGCCCCACCAGAACGATCGTCGTCACCCAATATGCGACCGGGTTCAGATCTGGTGCCCGCAGCGCTGCTGCCGGGTTGCCTGGGTCCAGAAGCACGGCGAGCCCGGTCTCCGGTCCGCCGGTGGGCTGCGCGGTCCCAATTGCCCAGGCCGCGACAGCAGCGGAGCCGCGAAGCAGCAGCGCCAACGTTCCCGCACCGATCAGGAGTCCAATACCGAGGTTGGTCAGCTCGTCCCCGAGGTCGGTCTGCGGTCGCTGGGTGGTCATCCGCTTATCAAGTCAGACGGCCGAAGCGCCGCGGCGGGGGAGCGACTGGAGTTTGGCCCGCAGGAGGAGCGGGCGCATACGGCGCGGGGCTCGGGGAGTCCGGCAGGCGTCATTTGCGCTTCTCGTTCCATGGCCAGGCCTTCTCACTCAATACAAAGGTGCGCAGCTATTGCCCCGACGTCATCCGCGCCGTCGTATCAAAGGCCGCAAACTCATCAGGATGCAGCTGATGCTGCACAACGAAACTGCGATCCTTCACCCGCCAAAGCCCCTGCCCAGTGCCGAGCGCTGGCAGCAGTTTCTGCTCGGTTCGGCTGAGCCCGAGCGCGCTCGCCGTTGACCCCAGCTGGTCCGGTTCCTGCCGGTAGACGATGCGCGTTTCTGCGTTCGCCAGCAGCGACGACGCGAGTGCGCGCATGGCGGATCCGGAGTCACCGACGTTGTCGAGGTCACTCAGCTTGTGAAAGATGAGCATGTTGGCGATGCCGAAGTGGCGGGCGAGCCGCCACTGGGCATCCATTCGGCGCAGCAGTGCCGGATATGCCATGAGCCGCCAGGCCTCGTCGTAGATGACCCAGCGCTGGCCGCCAGCGGGGTCGGCGAGGGCGGATTCCATCCACGCCGACGAGCACGTCATCAGCACGGAGATGAGCGTCGAGTTCTCGGCGACCCGCGACAGGTCGAGCGAGACCATCGGCAGCGACGGGTCGAATCGCACGGTGGAGGGCCCGTCGAAGAGTCCGGCGAGGTCGCCGGCCACCAGCCGGCGCAGTGCGTGCCCAACGAGGCGTCCGTCCGCGGCGAGGCGGCCCTCGTCGTCCTCGGGGTTGGGGGAGAGGATGCGATCGACCACCATCGGCAGGATCGGCACCTCGGCGCTGCGCACAGCATCGGCCAGCGCGAGGTCGATGGCGGTGTGCTCGAGCGGGCTGAGCGGTCGATCGAGCACCGTTTCGGCGAGAGCGCCGATGAGGTCTCGGCGCCGGGCTGCCAGCTGGGCTGACCATTCGGCATCCGAAACGGAGGCCGCTCGGTGCCCCTCGTCGAGTGGGTTGAGCCGGTTGCGGAGTCCGTGGCCGAGGATGATCGCCTTGCCACCGACGGCCTCGGCGACGGCGGTGTGCTCGCCCTTCGGGTCGCCCGGCACGTAGACGCGGCGGCCGAAGGGGAGCGAGCGGGTGTAGAGCGATTTGGCCAGCGAGGACTTGCCGGAGCCGACGATGCCGGCCAGCACGATGTTCGGGGCGGTGATCAGTCCGCGCTGGTAGAGCACCCACGGGTCGTAGACGAAGGAACCACCCGAGTAGAGGTCCTGCCCGACGAAGACGCCGGCCGAGCCGAGTCCGGCTTCGGCGAGAAATGGGTAGTGGCCGGACAGTGTCGCCGTGGTGTCCTGATGTTTGGGCAGTTTCAGTCGGCTGGGCGTGCGTAGTTGTGCCCGGCCTGCCTCGCCGGTTTTGGGTAGGTAGGCGCCCGATCGTGCTTCGTCCCGTTCGACCTGCCAGCGTGTGCGGGCCGCGCGACTCTTGGCCTTCTGCGCATCCGCCTCGATCCTGGCTGCCTCGCGTCGGCGTGCGCGACGGTCGCGGCGCAGCTCGCCGTGCGGCTCGACCAGCGCGGCCGTGTGCATCCGCTCGGTTACCGCGGTGTCTTTCACAGGGTGACCGTACGCTCGGCCAGGCGCGTTGACCGTGGGGCGGCCCAGATGTCGTCTCGACGGGGAGCGTTCCGGGCGCGCTCCACTACAGGTTCAAGCGGATGCCACCGCAGTAGCGAAACGTACCGGTACGTCCTGCTGTAGGTCAGCGCGTATGGAGAGCCGTCGTGCTCGATGATGTGGTCGGTCCGGCCGGCCGGGATGCGGTCGTAGACGTACCCATTCTCGAGGGCGGCATCGAGCGTCGCATCGCCGAGATCCCGTGGCTGCAGGTAATCGAAGGCAGCGGATGCTCCGCTTCGGTCGATCAGGCCGAGCACCGCGTCGGCCTCAGGTCCTTGCAGAAAGACGACACTGATCCATTGAGGTGTGCGGTTCTTCGATTCGTACCCAGCCATGCGTAGCTCCAATCACGTCTTGCTTCGCTTTGGAGGTGCGCATAGCGCTCCGCGGGGACGCAATTGGGTGAAGAGGCGTCGTGCCCGTCTCAGGATTCCGATCTCGACGGCCCCCATAGAGGAAGAACCCATGGCGACAATCGAGCTGCTCCACATTGCAGGATGCCCGAACTCGGAAGAAACCCTTCATCGTCTTCAACTCGCGGTCAACATCACCCTGCCGTCGAACACGCCCATCAAATCCACACTGATCGATTCCGCCGAGACGGCCGCAAATTCGCCCTTCGCTGGATCACCGACGATCCTCGTCGAAGGTGTGGACCTCTTCACCACGGACGGCCGAGCCAACGACCTCGCCTGCGGAATCTAACTCACCCCGAACGGCATGGCCGGAGCTCCGACCCAGACTAAGCAGCAGGATCTCCCTGCTGTTTGCGTCATGGGCACACCCGGCCGTCAGGCGGCCGCTCCAATTCCATCGAGCCCAAGTCGGGATGCGACGAAGGCGAGACCAGCCTTCTTCACGTCTGTATTGCTAAGGAACTGGCGTGCCGCAGGGAGTTGCCAGATCGTGGCGACCGCAGCGGAGAGTATTGCGCCGCCTAGCGCGGCTTGTCCAATTGGCCCTAGGTCGAGGTGAAAACTGCTGTTGAATTCACTCATGGTGAGTCGCTCCTTCATAGGCCACGTGAACGGGCCCCGCTGGTATTGAGGTCAGGTGGTATCCGCCATTGCATGCAGGCTCGGTGCAGCGGTAGATGCGAGTTTCCGTGCGGGTGGTTGTCGTGAATCTTGCAAGTTCCCGCGCGCGCTGCCACCGGCAACTGTCGAGGGCTTCCCGAGCCGTGGCCCTCTCTCGGTAACGGGTCTTACCTGTCTCGGGGCACACAGTTGCGTTTTGGCGGCGACCAATAGTCTCGATACTTCGGCGCCGGTGCCCTCGAGCCAGAGATACCGAGAATTCGATGGGTGCTTCTTGGGTGGTGATGGCCAAACTGGGATGGGAATGATTGGGGCCGAAATCCTTCATTTTGATCTCCAAATAAGTAAGTAAGCTAGCTTTTTGTCTGTGCGAGTTAAACCATAGACACTTACTTCCTTCAGTGCAACTATGCGATAGAATTGCGTGATGCTGAGATTCCGCGTAACCGTCGTGCCAGTGGTGCTGCGACCGATCGATGATGATCCACAGACGCCACATCTAGCGGTCTCCATGCTTCGACCCAGCGGAGACTGGCTGGATGCAACGGTTCCCGATGCGGCGGCTGCGTTGTCGACCGCCCGTCGCCTGCTGGATGAAGCCGTACCCGAAGACGTGGACGCGGGGGACGTGCGCATGGAGAATGCCGGCGTCGACTACTCATCCGGAGAGCCAAATCTCCTATTCACGGCTGTGCTTCCAATCGCAGCAGCCGAACTCCGTGGAACGACAAATGACTGGTCGCTGCTGACACCCTGGGCGGACGATGGGCCGACGCGAGCAGCATTGCTCCGGCTCGATCCTGTACAGGCCGCGATGGTTCACTATTGGCGTGATCGGCTGGTGCAGACGACTGCCGCCTTCGACTTCCTGCCCAGATATTTCACGACTTCGCAAGCGCGCTCCGTCTACTCGTCCGTTTGGGGCGAGAGTCAGGCTGACGGTAACTTCCAGCGTTGGCTTGCCTCTGCGCGGGACGTCAACGGTATGGCGCTGTGCGAGGGCGTTAGCGATGTCGAGGTTCGCCGCGAGGCTCAGACCGCATTCGCTGAACGGGTGGCCAAGGTCGGGTTGACTGCAGAGGGGGTGACGAAGGCTTGGGATGTAAAGTTTGTCGGTGTTAGTGCTGGCGTAGGGGCACTTTCTGGTGTGGCATCAATCCCTGCTGCGGCAGTTGCGGGAGCGATCGTCGGTTCCCTCATTGGTTGGCAACGCGCGAAGGGAGCCGGCCGACCGCCTAGCTGGTACCACACCACGAGGAGTCGGATCGACCTGAAGACGTGGTATCCGGTTCGACCGCCTGCCGCCAAGCGTCCTCCCGGCTTCGTTGCGTAAAGCGCCACGTTCATGGTGGTGAATGGTTACGGACTTGTCCAGAGTCCCCGAAGACGCTTCACACGCTCCGACACAACGGCAGCGCCGCCGCCGTGAATGCCTGCGCCTGCTGACCGACGAGCCGCCGGGTCTCGCAGGAGGCCTGAATCGCAGCCTGCTCGATCGACGCCACCGCGGCGTCGAGCTCATCCACTGTGGGCGCGGTCACGCAGATTAGTCCGGTGGTGCGCAGCACGCCGTGCCCGGCGGTGAGGTCGGCCTCCTGGTGCAGGAGGTCGTCGTACTCCGCGGTGGCGCCGGCATCCTCTATTTGGCCGATGCGGGTGCGTTGGTGGGCGTCGCTGATTAGCTCGGTCTTCTTCTTGCGCAGTTCGCGTGCGGCCTGGTCGGCGCGAACGGGCAGGTAGTGCAGCGAGACCGTGCGCAGGATGCCGTTGGTGAAGACCAGCGGCGACAGAAAGCTGGGGAACACCTGCGACCGGGGCCATTCGCTGATCCACAGCACGGCGTGGAACGCGCTGTCGGTGCGCAGGTGATCCCAGCTCTCGGCGACGGCGACCGGGCCGGCCGTGGCCAGCGACCGCCCGACCAACGGATGCCGCTCCAAGTCGACACCGATGGCCGGGTCGTAGGCGGTTCGCAGGATGACAGCGAGTTCGTCGGCGGTGAGCCAGCCGCCGACCGTGAGGTCCGCCGCGCGCAGCGCCGCGGTCAGGGCGGTCATTTCCTGGCGTAGCACCGTCGCCGCGCCGCGCATGCCGCCGCCTTGAGTGCGCACCTGGCGCGAGGCCGCGCTCAAATCGAGGGAGAGGGCGATCGTCGTAGCATGGCGTTCACCGGCGAGTCCGGCCCGTTCGATGAGATCGCGGTAGGTGGTCGCGGCCCAAGAGCCGTCGTTGATTCCGTGCCGCTCCCACCACTCGGCCAGTCCGGTACCGGAATCGGGCAAAGTGCGCTCGGACACCTGCAGCCGCGCGATCCGCCCCGATCTGCAGGCTCCGGCCAGCACTCGCCCCCACCCAGCCACGCGCCGATGCTGCTCGTCCGGGTCGAGTAGCGCGAACGCCGGGTGCGACACCGCCACGACAGCGGTCAGGGTTTGCGCGTACGGGTCGTGGATCATCACCGCCCCGGTCTCGGGGTCGTTCCACTCGCGCAGCGCGGCCGCATCGCCGGGTAATGACAGGGTTCCTACCGGGCGGGGGCGGATGATGCGGCGCCGGTAGGTCAGCTGCTCATGACCCGCCCGCCATGCCCACCGGGTGACGACCGGCATCCACTCGACGATCTTTCGCCCGCCGACCGGGATCCCGGCGATCACCGCCGCGGTGCCCCAGAGCGGGCTCGTCCACGCGACGCCCGCGGCGCCGGACGTGTAGAGCGCGGTGACGATGGTGAGCGTGCCGCTCGACAGGGCCACCAGCTGCGGCACCGACAGCCCGAGCAAGATGCCGCGTTTGGTCAGCCGCGAGAACTGCACCGGGGGGAGTCGGTACTCGGGGCGGTTTGTGTCAGTGTCCATGGCTACGCGTCCTTGGTTTTTCGTCTGGCTGGCAGTTCCTGCGGTGAAGCGGATGCCGGTGGTCGCGTCTGCTTGGATGCCGGCGCGCTCGGGGCGGTGGCGTTGCCGGCGGATTGGGTGTGGTCATCCCCTTTCTGCGCGACCGCGTTGCCCATCTTCGGGCCGGCCTTTGCTGTGGCGCTCACGACGGCAGCTCCGGCCACGACTCCCGCGGTGGCCACGCCGGCGCCAGCCCCAACTGCTGCGCCGCCTGCTCCGGCGCTCGAGCCGGCACCAGCGTTCACAGATGCGCCAGCACCCGAGGTGCCGGCCGCCGCCGACGTGGGACCTAGTCCGCCGCTGCTGGATGGTGCCGTTGGTGCAGGGCCAGCCTGTGTCGCTGGACCGCTGCCGCGCGGGCCCAGAACCTTCTGCGCCGTGCTCATCATGGGTGCGCTCGGCACCGGCACGGGCCGGTTCAGCGCTGACTTCGCCTCCTGCTCGCTCGACATCGCGTGGTACATATCGAGGCCGACGAAGTTGAGGAACTTGTAGGTGATGTAGGGCGCGAAGGCGGCGATGAACATCAGCACGATGCCGGCGATGGGGTCGCTGACAGAGGCCAGATCCGCATCGATCGGGGCCGCGACCTGCGCGACGGCGACCAGAAAGATCACGACGAGCACGAGTTTGGAGAGGATGAGCGCGACCACGAACGCGACCCATTTGGAAAACCAGCCCTTGGCGGCATCCCAGGTAGCACCGGCGAGAGCGATCGGCCCGAAGACGATGGCCACCAACAGAAGTGCTTTGCGAATGAGGAGGGAGAACCAGACGATGGCCGCGCCGCTGATGGCGAGGCCGGCGAGGAAGATCGTGAGGATTGCGCCGACGCCGGGTGCGCCGGGGCTGATCGCGGTGAGGCCTACGGCGAGGAGCGCGATGCGGTTGCCCATGCCTTCCATCGTGTTGCCGCTCGCCTGAACGACACCGATGGTGAGTTGGTCGGTGATTTCGAGGAGGAGGCCGGTGATGGTGATGATGACGAAGGATCCGAGGACCGATTTGGCGACGCCGATCGCGGCGCGGGAGAGCGCTGTGGGGTCGCGGTGCACGAGGCCGGTGATGAGTTGCAGGCAGAAGAAGATGAGGGTGACGAAGACGGCGACGCCGAAGAGCACGTTGTAGACGTCGATGTAGGTCGGGTCGGTGAGGTCGACGAGGGTGGTCGTGTCGAAGGCGGCCCAGACGGATTCGAAGAGCCAGGCGGCGGTGGAGCCCATCGCGCCGGCGAGCCAGTCGAATGGTGCGGCGACGACAGAGGATGCGACATCGCCGACGCCGGTGCAGACATCCGCTACGACCGGCACATCGCACACGCTCATTTCTTGACCCGTCGGAATCGCAGTGTCAGACGGACTGGCCGACGTTCCAGAAGAAGTTGACGAGGGTGACGGCGGCGCCGCAGATGATCGCCGCGCCGCAGGCCACCATGACGCCGGTCTTGCCGCGAGAGGCGAGGTGCGGGTTAGACGAGTTGGCGCCGAATCCCCAGACGATGGCCGCGACGATGAGGGCGAGCACGCTCAGCACGAGGCCGATGGTCATCACAGCGCCGACGATGACGCGCAGTTGCTCGATGCCGGGAAGTCCCGTGCCGTTCGGGTTGATGTCGATCATCGGTGGCTCCCTGTGTCGTTTGATGCGTACGACAGGGAGGAGCGCACTGTCAATCCACGATTGGGAGTCGACGCCGAGCGTCCATCCTCGGTGCAGCTCGGGCTCTCCCTGATTGACGAGTGCAGCGCTCGAGGATTCTCGGCAGCGGCGGAAACGTAGGTTCCTCGCCGCGACCCGAGGTATCTTCCGCTCAGCTGGGACCGTTTGATGATGATCAGTACGGCCGCGAGTGTGGTGGCGCTGACCATGAAGGCGTCGTGACGCGCACTCCGTCCAGCCGCAACCGGTGCACAGCTTCTGGTTCTCGTGAAGTCCTTCGATGGCGTCGTTGAAATCAAATGCGGCGTATGCGCCATAAGCTCTGGCGATCGGCACATGGGTGGCGACTTTGGCCAGCGAGTGCCGAGTGACTGCATTCAGGCGACGTACGGTAACCGAGAGTGACCGGTCAAACAACCCATCCGACCGGCACCGCTTTCGGCGAGGTGGACGCTGCTGCGACGGGATCAATAGTCGGGGATACCGACCTCGGGTGAACGAGGAGGGGCGGGTCCCATAAACTCAAGGAATGCCTGTCGACAGTTCGCTTCTTGCTTCCGCGGCTCGCCGTAGGGCGCGGATCTTGGAATCAGTCGAGCTTGAGCACCAGGCCAAGTTCGGTCAGTACTTTACCCCGATGGCAGCAGCGCGTTTCATCGCGTCCATGCCCAACCTAGAGACGATGGGCCTACTACGCATATTGGATCCGGGCGCCGGGTCGGGAGTGCTAACTGTCGCTCTGGTGGAGCGCTTGCTACGCGAGGCCCCTGCCCTTCGGATCGAAATTACTGTGGTGGAGATCGACCGAAAGCTGCTCGGTCCGCTGGAGGAAACCCTTGCCGACTGCCGCGAGGCGGCGCGAGCGTGCGGGACCGTCTTGACCACGGAAATCGTGCACGGCGACTACATTGACCGAGCGGAATCTCTGGGCGAACGCTTCGACCTTGTTATAATGAACCCTCCCTATGCGAAAATCTCCGGAGCGTCTAGCTATAGGGATGTGTTAGCAAACCGAGGGTTGCATGCGCCCAACCTGTACGCGGCCTTCATGGCACTCGGCGTACTCAACCTCGTTCCCGGCGGACAGCTCGTTGCCCTCACGCCGCGATCGTTCGCCAACGGTTCCTCGTTCGGTAAGTTCCGCGACTTCCTTTTGGAGCAAATAGGCCTGAATCGAATCCACCTCTTCAC
Organism: Cryobacterium sp. Hz9; assembly: GCF_004402825.1. Taxonomy (NCBI): domain Bacteria; kingdom Bacillati; phylum Actinomycetota; class Actinomycetes; order Micrococcales; family Microbacteriaceae; genus Cryobacterium; species Cryobacterium sp. Hz9. The sequence continues at coordinate 66,383 of NZ_SOFC01000021.1, read as the reverse complement.
TTCCCGCTCTTCACTTTTTGCGGAAGGGGGTGTCTTGCAGGAGAACATTGTGCTCAGTGGGACGAGGGGGATTGCCACCCAAGAGGTCATCTTCTCTGACTCAATCGATCACAATGATGCACCAGTGATTCGAAACATAGCGGCAAAGGACATCGTCAAAGCTGGCGACGTGAACAGATTCATACGGATCCCTTCTCAGGAAGAAGATCAGGACTCAGTGTCCACCATCGATACGCTACGACTCTCCCTTGCTGACCTATCAATCTCGGTGAGCACTGGACGGGTCGTTGACTTTCGATCAGCCGGGAGCCTAAAGACGAATCCGTCTCGGGTTACGTGTCCGATGATCTATTCCGCCAATCTGGTGCGGGGAAGAGTCGTCCACCCGCTTCGAGGCAAACCACAATGGTTTGAGGCACGAAATGAACGAGAAAGAAGCATGTGTTTTCCACCCGGTAACTATGTTCTCGTCAAGCGATTCTCAGGGCAGGAAGAACGTCGTAGAGTTGTCGCTGCGGTGTGGGTGAATCAACCCGGCGAAGCGGATTCAGTGGCATTTGACAACAAAATAAACGTTATTCACATCAAGGGACGTGGCCTGGACTGGCCTCTGGCAGTGGGACTGGAACGGTGGTTGAATTCAACACTGGTCGATCGATACTTCCGAACATTCTCTGGCCATACGCAGATTAATGCCATGGATCTTCGCTCGATGAGCTTCCCGGACGTCGCGACCTTGCGCGAAATGGGCGAGGTAGACATGGCAGAGGGTGTCCATCAAACGGAAATTGATGCGACCGTACGTTCTGTTGTGTTCAACGCAGCGATTGCCCCAACGAAAAAACTGGTGCTTATGTCGTCGGCCACGTTTGCGACCTGTGAGCCTTCAGCCAGTGCTTCTTAGGGGAAGGTTCGGCGCATCAGTATCAGGTATCGGAAAGAATAATCGCGCGTGGCGCATCGCTCGCGCTGAGGCCGATCAGCCTGAGAACTTCATCATAAACAAAGATGGACTCTCCTGAACGCGGGTTCTTCAAGAAGGTGATCAAAGAATCTGATTCATACTCGGCGAGGTACTGAAGCGTGGCACGATATGGTGACCAGTCGAAATTATGGCGCCCCCCGTAGCCCTCACGCCCCAGGACCAGAAGATGTTCGAGGTGCTCTGATTCGCGCCCTGTCCAGATGTGCTGAACGAGTCTGTGTATGACTTCCGACAGCCGACGAACATCCGCGGGAAGGTCATCAGCGCTCCAATGAGCGCGGAGAACGGTCGCTATTCCGTTAATTGCGTCATAACGAGAATTCGACTTCGGTAGAACGTCACTATTTTCTAACTCCCTCATATTCTCGATCGTGACCTCCGCCTGTTCGAGCGTCGCCTTTACTTGATTCGCCACCCGTTCTCGCCTCCAGCTGAGTGTTTCACTCTTATACACAACATCGTGTGTGGCAACTGACCATGCGTGCTGCAGGAAAGTCCGTACCTGAACTTCGAACAAGGCTCCGTGAACACCGGTCGGCGGAGATGACGGATCATCCCTATACCGCACAAAAACCCGTAAGTCATCGAACCTAAAATCGAACGGCTCCTTTGATGTGTAGTCAGAAAACTCCGGACGTTTGTAAGAGAAGTCATATCTATCACGGAGGTACTGTTCAGCTGTCGGAATGTCAGAGAAATTCGGAACGACGATTACGCAGGCAAAAAAGTCTTCCATCTCATCGGGATTTGCCGCCTTTCCCGCTTCAGTCTTCAGCGCAAAACTTTGCTCCTTCTTGACCCTGCTCTCGTAATGCCAACGCGAGTCTTTAGTGTTCTTTATCTCCCCATCAACCAGAGGTCGAAGCTTGTCTGCGCGCCTTTTCTGACGTTCGAAAGAAGAGCGCAACTGTGCGTCTATCTTCATAGCTGGATTCTCGACTAAGCGAACATGGCAGCTTCGAGGGCGACAAGGCGTGCTTTCCTCTTTGGACCTTCGGTCGTGGCCCCCACTGACGCCGCCTTGTAATCTGCGACGAGTGCCTCGAACGGGTCAAGGGCACTTGCGTGGGCTGGTGCCTCCGTGTCATCGTCAATCACGAACTCTCGCATAGCAGTCATGAACTTTGTATACCGCGTTGAGAACGTATCCAAGTCGGCCTCGACCATTACGCTGCGCGTGATGAGTGCCCATAGCGTGTAAAAGTGCATGAACGGTTGCGCCTGAATCGAGACTAAGTTAGAGCGCGCCTCGAGCAACGCGAGGATTTCACGAACCCGGCCGAACTCTTCGACAATTTCATCAGATTCGAACTCCATCTCCGGGGCGGTCGGGTCATCATGCTCCGCATAGATTTCGTCGAGATCGTATTGACTGAAACCGGAGACGTCTCGTCGAATTACAACGGTCGCCAGTTCTGAGAGGTTCTGCACATCTGCCATGCGCCGCTCTTTGGCAGTAGTGCTGATTTTGAACTGTCGCCAGATGGAATCTTGGACTTCTCGTTCTACGAATTGAATGAACCAGCCGTCGAAGCGCGCATGTCGCAGTTCCTGCGGTGTCAGCTTGCTAGCGTTCTTATTCAAGCGAGAGAAAACGTCGTTGATGTCAGTTGTGCTCGTGTCATCGAGTTCTTCAACCGTGATGCGGTAGTTCCACAGAAGTCTTTTGATCGTGGGCGAGTTGCTAAAATCGCGCCATCGTTTCCCGTTGAAGTTCTCGTCTCCAAAGTCAGCGGCAAGAGAGAATTTATTGTCAACAAAATTCAGAATCGTTGTGATACGTTGCTTGCCGTCAACGACGTGGTAAGTGGCTTTCCCCGTGTCATCGTTTATGGTTTTGTGCAGAAAAATGGCCGGCGAGGGGTAATTGCGAAAAACGGTATCCATGAAAAAACGTCGATCTCGTGGAGTCCAGACGCTCTTACGCTGGTAAACAGGATTCAGGTCCAGCTGCTCGTTCTTCTGAAGATCGAGAAGCCAACTGACGTCGTGGCTCGAGACGACTCGATCAACTCGGCGGAGCATTTCTTCACTCATACGTTCCCCTCGTTCGCACTTGGAACGAATCTATCGCATGTCAAGGGTTAATCTGTTTCGCCGCCGCCTGCGCCCCTCGTCCATGCCTGCAAAGGGGGGCTAACGTCCGTACCATTCGGCGTTTCCCACGCTGTCGTTTGCATCTGGTGCCGTTCGGCTCGGCCGTCCTATGTCGCTGCCGACGCAACCGTAGTGGGCGCGAGAACGCCTTGCGGTTTGGAGCGCAAAGAACGTAGGAAAAATCAGAACACACGTTCAGAAGACACGTGGATTCTCCTCGTAATAAACGGTAGGAACGTGGAGAAACGAATTTTTTCTTAATTTCAGGATTGGTGAGGCGCAGGAGGCTGACTCAGCCATCTGGCCCGACGGTGCTCCGGAGTTCTGCCTCCAGTGTGACCAGGTTATTCGTCGTCGTACGAGTCTTCCACCGGAATATTCACGTCTATCGAACCCTCTTCATCTACGCGCGACTGATTGATTTCTACCGTTGGGCGCTCCCCAGATAGGAATTCGGAGAGTGATTGAGCCCGAGCTCGACGATTATTAAGGTCGCTTGCCGCTCGTTGTACCGCGCGGGAATAGTTAAGGACGGGTTTCAGAACTGTCACGGCTTCTGACGGATCAAGCTTTAGCATTAGGTCTACTTGATCTGCGAATGAATACAGCTGATCCGTTAAGGCCTCACGAGCACCACTCGAGAAGGGCAGCTCATCTTCCCGCGCAGCGACATAAAGAAAAAGAGAATAGAAGTCCGATTTCTTTGACCATCTCGAGCGCGCAAATTTAGGGACCAGTTGCTCGATCTCACCGAGCACCTTGGTGAAGGTTGTCTCCAATTCTTCTCGGTCCTCGTATTCCGCTTCGTATATGGCGTACCATCGTTCAAGGCTGGCCTTCTTATTCTGAACGCCGTGCAGTTTCGCGATGGCAAGTTCGCTGATGAACTCGATATCAAGCATCCGACGGACTTCATTTGCTGTAAAGATTCCGGATTCTCTCCAGAACGAAAACGTGGCAATCCGTTCCATCGACTGGATAAAATCGCCCCAATAGGTTGCGTGTCGAAGCTCTTGGCGACTCAGCGCCAGCACGTTCCTATTCAAACGTTGAAATATCGACCGAATTTGTTCTGCGGTCATTTCCGGCAAGACCCGAACAACGAAGTTGTAGGAGAAGATCAACTTCTTCTCTTCCGTCGCTAATTCTTCGAAAGAAGAATCGTTCCAAGAACCCTCTAAACCGCTGAGTGTATACTCACCCGACATGAAGTCAAGGAGCGCAGTCAGCCGCTGCTGTCCGTCTACCACGACGTGTGTTTCAAAACCGGATGGATCCTGAACTATCTGCATGTACAACTCAGGGACAGGGAACCCGTTCAGGATCGTGTCTATCAGGTAGCTTTTCTGGCCTTCTAGCCAGACGGGGTTTCTCTGAAATGGGGGCTTTAATTCGAGCTGCCCTTGATCAGACAGCCGTTTGATTGCTGCTGCGGAAAGGGTCGTGGTCCGCAAATAGTCCTGAGTCATGTTTGATCTCCAATTAGGCGCGTTCGTGCTTCTTCGACTCCGCGACGCTGGTAAGAGCGTAGGGCAAACAGATCGCGGTATAGACGAACTTTGACTTGTCGCCCGTCTGCGGGCCTGCTTATGGTGGCGCGTTCAAGAACGGGAACCCAAGTTTTACCAAACGGTAAATACTGAACAAATTGATCGGTAGCAATGACGCCATCGAAAACGTGCCCCGACCTGTGTGAGTTGACCGCTCGTTTGGAGGCAAGGGGAAGTTTGTGAACATCGGATCCCAAATCCCGAAGATACCGCCAAGCTTCATCAAAATGTCGATCTGAGATGACTGCCACGTCGAGATCACTTCTGGCGTTGAACTCGCGAAAATTCTTCTGCGGGCTCAAGCTGAATCCGGTGCAAGCACTGCCGACAAGGATCACTCCGTATGGGTCGACCTGTAATCCTTCCGCGATCGACTTTTTCCAGTCGATGTAACTCTGGCGGTCGCTGAAAATAGCAGGCACTCGGTCGATGACATGATGAGATACATAATCTTCTGGGGTGTGGTCAAGAAGCTCGCTGGCGAGGGTTGACCGTGGATGCATAACATGATCATGGTCTTCGTCGGGCCTATTGTCCAACCGTCCATGTTCCCTAGGCAGAAGGCGGCGAAAGCGCGTCTATCGTAGGTGGACTAAATCTCGGAACTGCGCATACACGATATGTCTCATGTTCACCTGCAAGTCCTTGCGAGGTGAGATGCACTGGATGACAGACGGTTTCTCGCGTCTGTTGTCACTTTCCGCTCCACGATTCGAGGGTTTGCGGCGCCAACGTGAGGGTGGCCTCATTCCAGTCAGAGGGAAGAGCCGACGCCCAGCAGAAAGTCGACCCAAGCAACAACCGCGCCCGCGAGCGCTGCGGCGCCGCAAGCGACCCACAGCCCGAGTCGTGCCCGGGCGGCAGTCTGAAAGTTGCCGTGCGCCGACGCGAGAGCCCACGTCACACCGCTGATGATCAACATGAGCACAGCGATGATGAGCACGAACGTCAGCAGGGCACCGACGATGCTCTTCAACTCTGAAGCGCCGCCAACGGCACCGAAGTCGGGAAAGATGTCCATCACGCCACCGGGCATCCGCTCGTTGCGTCGGTCAGTCCGGCGGCGCCATGGGCGTCGAGCCAATCAACGGCGTTGACGGCTGGCTGGCTCGCCCCGCCCGGGTGGATCTCAAGATGCAGGTGCGGGCCAGTGGACTTGCCCGCAGACCCGACGTCGCCAATCTGCTGGCCGGCAACCACACTGTCGCCGACCGCGACGTGCATGCCCTGGTCGTACATGTGGGCGTAGTACGAGGTGACCTGCTCGCCGCCGACCGTGTGTTCGATGGTAATCAGCCCACCGTAGGTTCCGCGTTGCCCGGCGAAGCTCACGACGCCGTCGGCGACCGCCAGGATCGGCGTACCCAGTGGCGCCGCGAGATCACTACCTGCGTGAAAACGTCGCTCGCCCGTATACGGATCAATGCGCCCCCCGAAACTATCGGTGTTCGTGTACGAGCCAGCGGGCAGCGGAAACACGACCCGCGATGACTCGGCAACGCTCGAAGCGCGAGTCAGCGCGACCAGAATGGCGGCCGCAACCGGCTGAAAGTTCGCGTACCGATCCGGATAGGCACTGATCTCAACGGCTTGCACCGCCTCACCAGGATCGAGCATCTGCCAGCCGGGGATGTCGAGCAGTCCGCGAGGCGACCCGACGTTCGGCCCTGACACCCCACCGAAGAACGCCCGCGCCTGGTACTCCGCGTCCATCACCTCAGCGACCGTTCCCCAGCCCGACGAGGGCCGCATCTGAAACAGCCCCAGCGAGTCATGATCAAAGCCGACACCGTCGTGAGGGTAAGAGGCAGACTCCGGATACGCGCTGGTGTTCGCCAACAGACGCAGTGTCGACTCCGTGAGCGCAGCCATCAACGCCACGACCACCCCAGCGCGACCGACCTCGGCCGTCTGCCCGCCCACAGTAATGATCGTTCCCGCGTGGGTCAGCTGGCGCCGATCCAAAATGACCGATCGGCCGTCCAGCGTCTGAGCGGTAAGAGAGTCAGGAATCGTCCCGACGACGAGCGATCCGCACGAGCTCGCGATCGTGGTTGCCAGCGCGGCCACGCCCACCAGACCACCCAGCGAGCAAGCGAACATCAGCACCACGACGAGTCCGATGAGTTTCTTCATCGACCTAGTCCAGCGGATGGTCGAGCTTCGACAGCCGCAGCAGCGTGCACGACTCCTGGCCCGGGCACACGACGAAAACCGTGAACGACACCTGCCGTTCCGTCCGCTCGACATCGGTGTCCCACGTACCCGCGCGATGACGGGTGCCCACGACAGTGAGCGCCGCAGTGCCCGGCGGAATCTGCCCGGTCGCTGCCTGCTCTACCGCGGTCGCCCACGCGGCTGGCACGGTCACCGACTCCACGTCGAGCCACTGCCGCGTGCCGTAACCAGCAAGTCGCTGCCACATATCGGCGCTCGGCAAGTAATCCCGCACATCGGCGGCCAACGCGGCCGCTTCCTTTGTATCGGCCACGTCCACCAGCACCTGCGCCCAGTCGGCAAGGCCAGCATCTTGGCGCGTGTCCCAATCAAAGAGCGCGTGCGCGACGCTGCGGGCAAACAGCTCCGGGCTCGACGTTTCGAGTACCGGCTGCGGCTGGTCGGTTGGCACCACCACCACAGCGGATGCCGTCGGTGCCGGCCGCTCCGGCAAGCTCGCCTTCGCAGGCCCGCGAATCAGGCCAACCAACCCGATGACTGCCAGCAAGATCAGCGCGATGCCAGCGCCCACGATGGCGACGACAAGGCGACGGCGGCGAAAGAAACGCATGATGGGCTCCTAACGAATGCGTGAAATGGTGGCGGAGACCGGCACGACGGTGGGGGAGTCGCGGAGGGTGCGCATCCGCTCGAAGAAGGCGACAGTTCCGGCGAGGGTTGCGTCGAACTGCTCCCATTGGTCGTCGGTGAGTTCGGCGGCGACCTCGGCGTCGTCGTAGCGCAGCCACCAGTCGCGCAGGTCGTTCCAGAGGAAGACGAAAGAACGCGTGGGCAATATCGAGTCGGCCGCAGCCACAGGGCGGCCCTTCTTGGCGCGCTTCGCTGTCTTCGCGCGGGCGAGTGCCTCCCGGGCCAGCTTTTCCAGGTCGGCGGAACGCCCGGCGGTAGACACAGCGGGAACCAGCGAGCGAACGGGCGTCTCGGCCGCGACGCGGTCAACTTCGGCAGCGACCCGCCCGTGCGCAGCCGCCACCGATCCGCCGTTCTGAATCACCGCCAGTTCCTCTCGCGCGCGATTGCGCAGCGTCTCGTCGAGATTCTCGTCGTCCGCCATTCGTTGCAGATGGTCAATGCGTTCCAACGTCGTATAGGAGCGCCGCCCGGTTACGAGAAGGGCCGCTTGCGCGCGGACGCGATCAATCGGCTGCGGTTGTGCCACCGTGGCACCACCGTCTGATCTGGGCTTTTCCGTACCGAAGCGTGTAGCGACCTGCCGCCGCTGGGCGTCCTCAGCGAGAAGCATCTTCACCTCGCGATACAGGGCGGCCGCCTCGGTGGGGTCAAAGGCCTTGTGCAGCGCGTTCTCGTCCCGCTCGGCAAGCAGCTGGGCGAGTTGGTCCGAAATGCCGGAACGCACCCACACGTTGAGCTTGCGCACCCCGAGCTTCCGAAGCGCTGCCAACCGGCGGGCGCCGCAGACGAGGGTGCCGTCGGGCGTAACCGTGATCGGCTGCAGCAGCCCTTGTCGCTCGATCGAGGCCGCGAGCGCATCGATGTCTCCGAGGTCGGTGCGATGCCGCGAACCGATCCGGATGGAGTCGATCGACCGCTCCAGCTCGATGTGCCCCGGGGTTACAGTCATGCGAACACCCGTGGTGAGTTCAGAACGATGTCGAAGACCAGGTCGTCGTCGCCGAGCAGCGCGTGCAGCGGTTCGCCGACGAGCAAGCGCAACAGGATGCCGCGCCCCGCGGCGGTGTGCGCGTGCAACGGTTTGCCGGATCCCAGAAGTGTTCGGAGCATGCTCATCCAGGCCGGCTGCGAAACGTCGAGCAAAGCACGAGCGGCGTAGTCGCGACGCAACGTCTCGAAGGCCGACAGGCGCGATGGCGCATCCGCTAGCCGACTGCACACGTACTCGATCCCATCGCGGGCGCGGTCGGTCGGCCAGCCGAGCAGCGTGAACAGCGAGATCGCATTCTCAACCGCTAGAGACACCTCAACCAGCGGTTCTGACTCGTCAAATGTGTCGGCCGGGTTGACGCTGAACGCGGGATGATATTCCGGTAGGGCGTGCTCGCGATCGCTGAAGCGTTCAGCGTCATGAAACACCGACACCCGGGACCGGCGCGCCTGGTGCACCGAGCACAGCAGGCCGCGGGCGCGTTCCTCGGCGATGCAGGTCACCTGCACGGCACGTGTGACGATGGCCCACGGGTCGTCGGCGCGCAGTGTCGAGGGCGCCCGCATCGCGTCGTAGGCGGCCGCGGCGGCCTCCCACGGGTCCAGATTATGTTTGCGCGCCAGCCCGGCGTAGCGCTGGGCAGTGAACCGCATGAGCTCGGAGGCCTCGGGGTCGCTGCGCCAGCGGGCGCCGCCATCCGCTTGCAGGCGCGCGAGCAGTCTGCGCAGGCCTTCGGATTCGCGAAAAGTTCTCATGGCGGCACCTCCCGTCGAGTTGGTGTGTCTTTCCGTGTTCAACAGGATGCTCATGGTCACGCCCGCCCGAAACCGTCGCGGCCGAACTGTGGACGCTTCCGCACCGCCCCGAACTCGGAGAGGGGAGCCAAGAGGGCGCCCCGCGCGCGAATCGCCCGCGCGGCCGTGACCGGTGCCCGTCGAACCTGCCGCACGGCGTTGGCTTGCAGGTCGATGCCGCGACCGGCGATGCGCCCGGCGCCCAAGTTGAGCAGGTCGGCCGCACGAATCCAGGTGACGGCGGGCCGCGAGCTGGCTCTGGCCGCTGGCGTCATGCCCGAGGGGCCGCTTCGCGTGCGCGCTGAGAGGCGCGATTTCTCCTCCAATACGGCGTGCAGCGGATGCCGCTCGCCACCGGCATCGACACTGGTCGCGCCGTGTGACTTATCGAAGTCGTCTACATCCATCACTTCATCTCCTTTGGGTTGGTGATTTGAACGGCAAGAATGTCAGCGAGCTATTCATGACAGGCAGTGTGCTTCGCCGCGTCTAGTTGCCGGGGCAGGTTGATCGAACGCTTGCGCGCCCGCCGTGGCCCGGCGGCTCGCCGAGCTGATCGTAATGAGAATCTCGCGTTCATCGAGGCCAGCCGTTTGCGCGGACGGCCCCAGCGCAGCCTCGACGTCTGCAGGCGCGAAGCCTGCCTCGACCAGTCGGCAGGCCGCCCAGAACAGCCCACTGTTGCGCTCGCCTGCCTGCAGGTTGCTCACCCATTGCGCGAGCCGACTCGCCTCCGGCGCCCTGGCTACTGTTGCCCGTGTGCCCACTCTCGGCGGCCTCGGGTCGATGAAGCCGCGCAGGGCGACGGCGTCGACCGGCTTCGAGCCGGCCGACGACAGCGAATACAGCCGATAGCTGGCTCGACCGGTGTCCGTCGCTAGTGTGGAGGGTGGCACGATGACATAGCCGCCGTCCCCGCGAAAGTCGATGTGCGCGCTCGCCGCCTGCCAGCAGCGCTGCGGCCGATCTGCGATCGCGACAAAGTACACGTGCATGCCGCCCGACGGGGTGCGCACCCGGGCGAACTCGCCGTCTACCAACCCAGCGGCTGTGGCCTGCTCGAACGCGGCGAAGCCGGCATCCGCTTTGGTCACGTCGATGTCCACGACGTCGATTCCCGACGCGCTGCCCGTCGGCATCCCGATGTTCGCACTCGGCCACCGCGTCCACCACGCCCGCACCTGCTCGAGGTCGGAGCTCGCGTCATGAAACCCCGCAGGCGTGAGCGGATGTTTACCCTCCGGCACACACGGAAACACCGGAATCCCCGCCCGCGCGAAGGCAAGCGCGGCATCCCGCACCGACAGCCGGCTCGAGGCCACCAACACCTCAGCGACGCTCATAAGAACTCCGGACGTGGAGCCATACGTGCCAATTCACATCAATCACCTTCCCGAAGGACTGCCACGCACGCGTGGCTCGATGACACGGAGGTGCGCCTTGCTTCGCTGATGCGTTCGGCGAGGCCGTTCCGTGTTGAGCATGCTCAATCTCAATTCACGGTCAGTTTTAGCACCACATTTGAGCATGCGCAACCCTTGTGTTGATCATGCTCAAAGAGTAGATTGGGCATTCTCAATGACCTGAGCATCCATCAGCACCGGGAAGTGAAGGGGCGCATGACCGACGAGGAGAGCACGACAGCCGCGGAGGATCTCGCGAAGCGCCTCCGCCTGCTGCTCGATGTCGCCGAGGCCGAGACGGGTAGCGAACCGACCTTCACCCAAATCGCCGCGTTCCTCGAAGCGCGTGGCACAAATCTCTCGAGATCGCGATGGACGTACATCGTGAACGGTCACCGGTACGTGCAAGATGCAACACTTTTCGAAGGCCTCGCCGCGTTCTTCGACGTTGACCCTGAGTTTCTCGCTGGCTCGGAAGGTGCCGAGGTACCGGCCAAGGTCAGCGCCCAGCTGGATCTCGTGCGGTCGATGAGGGCGGCGCGCGTGAAATCTTATGCGGCGCGTACCCTCGGCGATATTTCCCCCAACGCGCTCCAGGCGATCAGCAGGTTCCTCGACGCCGAGGTCTCGCCGGAAGCGCACGCAACCAAGTCCGGAGGGGAGTGACGACCCAGTGAACAGCGGAGTGAGCGTGTCGACGGCGCTCGATCAACTCGCCCTGGGCGAGACTTTCACCTTTGACGAACTCGTCGGCGCCGTGCAGCGAAGCCGGGGGCATCGCCTGCGCATAGTCGAGCTAGTGGGCGTCACGGGTCGCGACGGCTTGTGCGCCGTTTGGTTTGAGGCGGGCGGCGATGATGTCATCCTGCACGCCCAGAGCGATTCGGCGCTGCACGAGCAACAGTTCGTGTTGCACGAATTGGCCCATATGATCCTCGGCCACGAGGCCGACGAGGACTCCGACGTTCCTGACATCCTGCTGCCGGACATTCCACCCGAGACTCGTCGCCGATTGCTCCGGCGCCAGGATCTCAACACGGTCAAGGAAGTTCAGGCCGAGACTCTGGCCGACCACCTCGCTGCAGCAATCAGGGGATCCACGATGCACCGGTCGCGGTATCTGGAGGTCTTCGGATGATAGTCGTGCTCGTCGCCGCGTTCATGTGGCTGCTCGTCGCGGTCCTGCTCATCCTGCGGCGGGGTCGTGCAGAGCGCAACATCACCTACGCCGCGCTGACTATCGCAATCGCGATGACTCTGAACATCGATCAGGCTTATCGGATACTCGATAGATACGCCGGCGGCACCAACCTGGTGACCCTCGTGGCGGATGCAACGCTCATGATTGGCGTCTTCCTCCTCGGTCGCGCAGTGATGAGAGCTTCCGAGCACCAACCGCGAGCCGCGCAGGTTGCCCTCGGACGGTTCACTCTGGCGGCCGCGCTCACCGGCGCGGTTGGGACGTTCCTGCTCATTGACCGTGGCATCACCACTACGAGTTTCATGATCGAGCTCGGCGAGCAGCCAGCGGCCGCCGCTTATTCGATGATCCAGTTCACCTACTACGCGATCGTTCTAGCCGCGATGGCTGCCCTCGCGGCGCGACAATTTCGAGGCAGCGAGGGCGCTCAGCGGATGCCGCCAGCCTCGCTGCTCCTCGGCAGCATCTCCGGGGTCGCCCTGAGCATCATCGTCATCACGATGGATCTCGCTCATATGGTGCGCAACCTCAACCTAATGGCCGGCGTCGCCATCGCCTATGAACCCCTACACCTGCTGACTTTCCTGTTCCTCTGCCTCGGGTTCGCCGGTCAACCCGCCGCCCGCACTCTGCAGGCGCGATCACGCGACCAAAATACTCGCACGCTCGTGCATGACCTTGAGCCCATTTGGGCCGCCGCGACGACGGCACGTCCGGGAATCAGCCAGATCGAAAATGCCTCGTTCAACACCGCCGATCCCGAGACGCTGCTCCATCGGCAAGTCGTCGAAATCCGCGACGCAATGATCGATACGAGGGTGGAGTTTGACGTGAGCGCCGACGACCGGCAACTCATCGAGCGCGCCGAACGGTACCTGCTGGGAACAAGATCGAGCGACGCGGCACCTGTCGCTCCGCCTGCTCGACAAAGCCAGCACTGACGATGAAAGCCGTCTGGGCGTTCGCGGGCGTGGTCGTCGGCAGTGGTGTGGCGCTCGCGGGCGTTGGCCTGGCGATTGCGCGGCGCCTCACCGCCTCGGTAAGCGGTCGCCGGTACGAGCTCACCATTCGCGGCGTCGACAATACAGGGGAGCGACTAGTTGTCATCCTTGATCTCACGCCAGCCACGGCCGCGCCCGGCGACTACTGCCTCATCCTCGAAAACGGTGGCTGGGTTCGGCTAGCGCCTGGAGTCGAGAACCGCGGGCCGAGTCTCGTCGGCCGCGAGGTCGCGGGGGAGTCGGGGCCAGGCGTGGCTGCCGGCCAGCGAGCATCCTGGAGCGGCATCTACTTCCAGAGCCCAGCGGATGCCGGCCTCCAAGCAACAGATGTTGAAATACAAACGGATGTCGGCCCCGCGCCCGCCTGGCTCGTCGCGTCTGAAGGCCCCCCGTCGACGACTTGGGCCATCCACATCCACGGACTCGGAAGCACCCGTGCCGGAACTCTGCGTGGCGTGCAGGTCGCCTCGGAATTCGGGTTGACCTCGCTCGTCGTGACGTATCGGAATGACGGCGAAGGTCCCCGGGTCGGGACCGGGAGATCTGAACTCGGCGCCGCCGAGGGCGATGACGTTCGCGCGGCAGTGAACTACGCCCGTGAGAACGGCGCACGTAGCGTCATCTTGTTCGGATGGTCAATGGGTGGTGCCATTGCCCTGCAGCTCGCCGCCGATCCCAACCTTCGCGGTATCGTCCTCCGGCTCGTGCTGGAGTCGCCCATCCTCGACTGGGTCGCGACGATCAAAGCGAACTGCGCACGGTCTGGCCTGCCCGCGTGGACGGGCGCGCTCGCCGTGCCATGGCTCAACTGCCAGCCGCTCGCTCGACTAATCGGTCTCGCCAATCCAATCAATCTGCGGAGTTTCGACTGGATCGAGCGTGCTGACGAGGTGACGGTACCGACGCTCATCCTTCACGGCACCCTCGACGCGTCATCGCCGCCTGGCGTCTCGACTCGTCTTAGTGCGCATCGACGCGGCCTCGTCGACTTCGAAGCATTTGATGCAGACCACACGATGAGCTGGAACTCGGATCGCGCCCGCTGGAGAGCAGTCCTCACCGCGTGGATGACAGCCCTACCAAACGATCAGGGGGATTTGAACCTGCGTCGCAGTCATCTACGTCACCCGTTAAAGTGACATGAGGTCTTCCTTGCCGCCGTAATTGCATTGACCGCTTTAAACTCTCAGCACCCACGGACTACTTTTCAAAGAGCGTCGACATGGGAGACGGTGCCCTAGCCGGACTTCGTGAACGGAGCGCAGCGGGTTGTCTTGATGAGGCCGTCCGAGGCTTGTACCGATATCACGGCCGGACCGGAGCTGAGGTTGTTGTCAATGATGTCGTCGCCGGTGGCGTTCAGACGCGCCCAATAGCATTTAGATCCGCCGTCCGATGAATATGTACCCGGCTGAATATCGGTGCCAACCCGAAATGTTCCGTCGCCAGCGAAGGTGTTGGCGGCGATGACGTCTTCGGCGCTCTTGACCACTCCCTCGCGTGTATCCAAGCCCGATGACCGCGCGGTCAGCGCGGCCTCTGCCGCAGTGAGCTCTTCCTTCCGAAGCTCCGCCGCACCCACCTTCGACCGCAGTCCGCTGATCGTATCGTTTTGTTTGCTCCAGTCGCTTCGGAGCGAATCGTAGTTGTCACTCGTCGTTGTGAACTCCGCCTGAACGTCAATCGTTGCTTCTACCTGGCTCGAGAGCATGACCCCCAAGGTCGCGATGGCGATTGCTGCGACGGCGCTGGTGGCGACTAGGACGAGTAGTGGGGTGCGCTTGGTTCGCAAGTCGGGCATCCGCTTGAAAAGAATGGACAAGCGGGTGGCAAGGGCCGCGCCGTGTAAGCGAAGGCGAGGCGGCGTTGGACTCGGTTCGGTGCTGTCGTTCATGACGGTTCCCCCTCTGTTGATTTGCGCGTCTGCGCGGTAGGGGGGGCCGGACTGCCCTAGCCCGGCCCCACCTACCCCCTTTTCGGGCAGGCTATTCGGCGAGCAGCGTCCAGTTGCCGTCGGCGCTCACGACGATTGCCGAAGGGCCTGAGCTGAGCGGCACCGTTCCCGAGTAGGCGCCGATTTCGTTCACGAGCAGCCCCATGCTGAAGGCCTCGTCGGTCTCCTCAACGATCGAGAAGTTCCTCGAGCCGTCGTGTGTCGCCGTGAGCTTGCCGGCGGAGCCGTCGAAGAGATACACGCCGTCGCCGACACCGGATGCGACGAGCGCGGCAGCCGCAGAGATGGGTGCGATGGTCAGGCTCCAGTTTCCGTCGGCCGTGATTTGCAGGGTCGTGTCTTCACCGAATGAGTTGAAGCCGTACTGGGTTGTGCCGCTGTAGGCGCCGATTGTGTTGACGAGCAGTTGCCCTGTGGATGCGTTGCTCGCGTCGAGTACGGAAATTGAGAAGTTTCTCGTACCGTCGTGGGTCGCGGTGACGATTCCGGCAGTGGCGCCGGCCGGCAGCGTGATGAGGTTGTCGCCGGCGCCGGTCTGGGTGATGACCGCGAAGGTGCCGAAGGCGTCGTCGGCCCAAGTCTGCACGGTGTCGACCGGCGCCGCTTCAACGACCGCCTCTTCAACGGCGGGGTCGTCTGCGGCCGGTTCGGCCGCCGAATCGGCGACCGGAGCCACGGCCGCCGGAATAGCACTCGGCGCGTTGCTCGCGTTGACTCCGGAGACGATCATTGACAGCACGCTAACCGCGCCCGTGACGATCCAGGCGATCTTCTTGTACTGGTCATACCCGGCAAGCCGGAGTCCCTGCTTGTCGCGGCCCTGGGCGAGAACGAGGATCAGATCAGCCAGCCACCAGATTCCCAGGCCGCCGAACGTCAGCAGTTTCACGACGCCTGAGCCGACCTTGCCGAGGTAGAAGCGGTCCACGCCGAAGATGCCGAGCAGCCAGGCTAAGAGCCAGGTGGCCACAAAGGACTTCGGTGAGACCGCGGGGCCGATCAGTCGCGCGTCGGTGGCCGGTACGGCGGCGGGTGCTGGCTGCAGAAACTGCTCCTGCTGGGATGTCGGCACTCCGGCCGGGGGCGTGTTGTGGTTGGTCGTGGGCATTTTGTTATCCTCTGTTTGTTGTGATGGGTGCGTGAACTGGAAATGCAGGGCTACTGCTGGGAAAGTTCGACGACGATGTCGAGACCGCTATCCGGGTGATAGCCCCAGGAGGCGTCGAAATAGTCCCAGGTCGCCGTTTGCCGGCCGTCGAGTGCGCGCGTGCTGCCGATGCGGGTGTTAACGCTGTCGGGTACCTCGAGTTGGTCGAGAACGCAGAGCACGTCGATGTAGTCAGCACCGGAAGACTCTTCGCCTTCGCTCCGCATCGAGATGCTTTGGCCCTCGTCACCCACGGTGATCCACACGTTGTCGACGACGTCGCAGGTCTGTGTGGAATCACCGATGGCGGTTGACGCCAAGAAAGAGCCGGTCCCTACACCCAACGACGCAGCGGTTAGCGTGCCGCCGACACCGACGATGAGGCCAATGGCCAGGCTGACGAGACCGATCGTCAGGTCGCGTTTTTTGAACGAGGGCCCCTGCGGCGGCGGCGGTGCGAATTGTTCGGCCGTGATGTCGGCGGATTCTGGTTCCATGATGTGGCTCCTCTAGCTGGTCTGCAGTGTGAGCGGGTGAGGGGCGGTCATTCCCCCCAATGACAACGACCGTTCCTCACCCGCCGGTACCGACCGACTGCGGCGGGCACGACACCAAACTATTGGTTTGCTACAAGTGCAACGACTTTGACATTGATAAGAGGGGTTATCAGCAGTCAATGTTGCACAACAATCCGGGTTGGCCGTAGCCTGAGGTCATCAACGAGGGGAGCGCAGCATGACGACCACCGACACCAGTCTGCTGATGACCATGTCCGACATCGCCGGCCTTGCCCACGTGCAACGTCCCGTTGTCTCGGTCTGGCGAAGCCGCTCGGCCGGCACCGATACTCCCTTTCCGGCCCCGGTCAGTCGCCAGCGCGGTGTCGACCTCTTCGACGCCGACCAGGTGGGTAGTTGGCTCGAACGAACCGGCCGCGGCAACAACCGCGACGCCCCAGCGGATGCGGCCGCCTACGCCGTGCCCGACGCCTCGCACGGTTCAGACGAGTTCGACGAGCAGACCTTTCGCGGCGTCACCGCTCTGCTCGTCCTTCACGCCGCGAGCGATCACGCTCTCAGTGCACTTACCGCAGCCGAGCTGGTCGACCTGGCCGACGAGTATGACCCCGACGACGACCTGCTGCTCCGCGAGATCGAAGCCCTCGGCGACACCCTGCCCGTCCTGGTGGCTTACGTCGATTCCCTGGTCGAAGCCGCGTTCGGCCCGGCGCCCGCCTTCGAACGGATGCTCACCGACCGCTCCAAGCGCAACCTCGCCGGCGAGGGCGACCTCACGCTCAGCCGCGCGGCCCTGAACGTCATGACCGAGACCGTCACCGCGCTGCGCCTCACCCAGCCCGCCGATTCGGTGCTCGTCGACCCGACGGGCAGCGCGAGCGACCTGCTCATTGCTATTCACCAGGGCGAGGTTCCGGTGATGACGGCGAACGTCGACGGCCCCGCAGCCCGGCTGCAGCGCCGCCGCCTGATGGTGCACGGAATCGTGCGCACCGAGCTGCAAGTTCTGCCGTCCGGCGCCTTCAGCGTCACCGGCGCCGCCGTGCACGTGGCGCAGTATCCCTCGGCCTTCCGGCCCACGATGACGGCTGAGCAGGTTCTCTCCGATATCGAGCAGAGCGTGCTGCAGATGACCGACGAACAGCTGGCCGTGGTTCTGGCACCTGCATCGGTGCTCACCGACATCGGCCTCAGCCGCGATGCCGAGAAACTGCGCTCATCTCTGTTGCGCTCCGGTCGAGTGCGCGCCATCGTGCGCCTGCCCACCGGGCTGCTGACTGGCAAACCGCAGCAGTTGCAGGCGCTCTGGGTGCTCGGCGGCGCCCATACCGCGGTCGCCCTCGCCGACCGCTACGCCATGGTGGCCGACCTCGTTGCCACGCCTCTCAATGAGGCTGCCATCGACGCACTCGTGAGCGACCTCGCCGCCTCGCTCGGCAGCCAGCGCATGGTGCGCGCCCACGCCTTTCGCTTTGCCCGACTTGTGCTCACCCGCAGCCTGCTCGCCAGTCGCCGCTCACTCGTGGCCGGGGTGAGCACCGTAATCCCGGCATGCGATCAGCCGGCGGCTGCGCTCGCCGTGTCCATCGAGCGGCTCGCGGCCAAGCTCGAGGCCGACCTGGTAGTCGAACCCGCGAGCGAAATAGCCTCGAGCTCGACCGTGCACGAGCTGTTGGCGGCCGGGCACCTGCGCTACATTCCGGGCAATCGCATCGCCGCCGACGATGTGACTGACGAGATGAGTGAGAGGGCAGCAGATGCCGCGGGCATCCGCTTGATAGGCCCGGCCGAAGTCGCGAACCCCTCGCAGCTCGGCCACAGACGAATCGACCGGCTGAGGTTCGCGGCCTTATACCCCTCTGGCCGCGTGACCGAGCCCGGCGACGTGGTGTTCTGCACCTCACCCCGGCCGGCCGCAATGGTCGATACGGAGGGCACCTCGGTCGTGCTCTTCCCGGCCCGAATTTTGCGTATCGAGCAGGCCGACCCGAATGGTCTGCTCGATGCGGTACTCGCCGCCGATATTGTGGCGTTGCCCCCCGGCCATCGCCGATGGCGGGCCTGGCCGGTGCGTCAGGTCGCCCTGAAACAACGCGCGGCGCTTGCCGACGCTCTCACCTCGCTACGGTGGGAACAGAAGCTTGCGTGCGAACGGCTGGGGCAGCTCGATCAGCTCACCGATTTGCTCATGGCCGGCGTCACCGCCGGCACTATCACCCTTGTTTCTAACGCACCATCGAAAGGAACCACCTAGTGGCACCGAAGACCAAGATCGCCGCCCTGCCGTCGACCATGAAAGAACTGAAAGACACCCTCTGGAAGGCCGCCGACAAGCTGCGCGGCTCCATGGATGCCTCACAGTACAAAGACGTCATTCTCGGCC
Source organism: Cryobacterium sp. Hz9 (assembly GCF_004402825.1). Lineage (NCBI taxonomy): Bacteria > Bacillati > Actinomycetota > Actinomycetes > Micrococcales > Microbacteriaceae > Cryobacterium > Cryobacterium sp. Hz9. The sequence continues at coordinate 47,488 of NZ_SOFC01000021.1, read as the reverse complement.
TGGTGTTTCTCAAGTACGTCAGTGATTCCTTCGACGAGCGGCGCGAGCAGATTCGCACCGAACTCGCCGCCGACGGCCTCGACGAGGACCAGATCGGCCAGCTCATCGACGACGTCGACGAATACACCGGCCGCCGCGTGTTCTGGGTGCCGGCCGCTGCCCGCTGGACGTTCATCGCCGAAAACGCCAAGGGCATCGCGGGTGCGGCCGGCGAGCCGTACAAACAGGTGGGGCAGCTCATCGACGAGGCCATGGACCTCATCATGGTGGCCAACCCCACCCTCGCGGCTACGCTGCCGCGCATCTACAACCGCGATGGTGTGGACCAGCGCCGGCTCGGCGAACTGCTCGACCTGTTCAACTCCGCCCGGTTCACCGGCGAAGGGTCGACCAAGGCCCGCGACCTGCTCGGCGAGGTTTACGAATACTTCCTGGAGAAGTTCGCCAAGGCCGAGGGCAAGCGCGGCGGCGAGTTCTATACTCCCGCCGGCGTTGTGCGTGTGCTGGTCGAGATGCTCGAACCCACCCGCGGCCGCGTCTACGACCCGTGCTGCGGTTCGGGCGGCATGTTCGTGCAGGCCGAGAAGTTTCTCGAAAACCATCACAAAGAGGGCTCGGAGCTGTCGGTCTTCGGGCAGGAACTCAACGAGCGTACCTGGCGCATGGCCAAGATGAACCTCGCCATCCACGGTCTGAACGGCAACCTCGCCACCCGCTGGGGCGACACCTTCGCCCGCGACCAGCACCCCGACATGCAGGCCGACTATATCCTCGCCAACCCACCCTTCAACATCAAGGACTGGGCGCGCAACGAGCAGGATCCCCGTTGGCGTTACGGTGTGCCGCCCGCCGGCAATGCCAACTACGCCTGGATCCAGCACATCATCTCCAAGCTCAGCCCCGGCGGTAGCGCCGGCGTCGTCATGGCCAACGGGTCGATGTCGTCCAATTCCGGCGGCGAGGGCGAGATTCGCGCCCAGCTCGTCGAGGCCGACCTCGTCACCTGCATGATTGCCCTGCCCACACAGCTGTTCCGCAGCACCGGAATTCCGGTCTGCACCTGGTTCTTCGCCAAAGACAAGACCGTGGGGGAGAGGGGCAGCATCGACCGCACCGGCCAGGTGCTCTTCATTGACGCCCGCAACCTTGGCACCATGGTCGACCGTGCCGAGCGCGCGCTCAGCGACGAGGATATCGCCAAGATCACCGGCACCTATCACGCCTGGCGCGGCACGCCCTCTGCAGCGGATGCCAGCCTCACCTACACAGACGAGCCCGGCTTCGCCTACTCCGCGTCTCTCGCTGAAATCAAAGCCGCGGACTACGCGCTGACTCCCGGTCGTTACGTCGGCGCCGCCGAGGCCGAAGAGGACGCCGAGCCGATCGACGAGAAGATCGCCCGGCTGAGCGACGAGCTCTTTGCTCAATTCGATGAGTCAGAGCGCCTAGCGGGCGTCGTCCGCGAGCAGCTTGGTCGGGTGATTTAGTTGACAACGCTCGAGGACGTCTGTATCCGTGTTGTTGATTGTAAGAACAGGACCGCTCCCATCGACTCAGACGGGGAGTACTTTGTGGTCGGCACACCCGCCATGCGAGGAAACGTCATCAACTATGAAGAGGCACGGCGGGTCAACGCCGAAACTTTTTCAATCTGGACTGAGCGTCTTCTTCCTGAAGGGGGCGACCTCCTATTGGCTCGAGAAGCACCAGTCGGCCCCATCGTTGTTGTCCCCGGCGGCGGGAACGTCGCTGCGGGTCAGCGCACCACGCTTCTCCGGCCCGACCCGACCAAAACCGATGGAACATTCTTGCGGCATTATTTGGCGTCAGAAGAAACTCAGGCAAGGCTGCTTTCGCTGGCCCATGGTTCGACGACCCCACACCTTCGCGTGGCCGATGTGCGCAACTTCCCCGTTGAACTGCCGTCCCTCTCAGAACAGCAAGCAATCGCGGAGGTGCTGGGCGCGTTCGACGACAAGATCGTTGCCAATAGCAGAACTGCAGCGAATGCAACGGCCCTCGCCAACATTATTTATGGGCGAGCGGTTTGCGGGAAACCAGAACGCGCCATGAGCGATGTCCTTCATCCAATACTGGGGGGAACACCTGCTCGATCCAAGAGTCAGTTCTGGACTGGAACGAATTATTGGGCATCGGCTCGGGACGTGACTGGCGCCGATCACGGCGTAATTGTCCGGACGCTCGAAACGATCTCGGACTCTGCGATCACTACAACGAAGGCGCGACCTCTTCCTGCTGGGAGCGTCATATTAACCGCGCGCGGAACAGTTGGCGCCGTGGCGAGACTTGGAGTTGCCTCATCCTTCAATCAATCTTGTTACGGCTTTGAGCCTGGCCGATTGCCGGCAGGTGTTTTGTATTTTGCGATTCTGAACGCGACAGAGCGGGCAAAGGCATTTGCTCACGGCTCCGTCTTCGACACAATCACGATGAAGACGTTTGGGCACCTGCTCGTGCCGGACGTTCCCCGCGTAGAATTTGACGCGATGGAGGCACGAATCAGCCCGCTCCTGAAAACTGTGGATCTAGCGGTAAGCGAGAACCAAATGCTCGCCGCAACCCGCGACGCCCTGCTCCCAAAGCTCATGTCGGGCGAGCTGCGCGTCAAAGACACCGAAAAGTCGCTCGCGGGCGTGCTCTGATGCCCGAGGCACTGCTCAAATAGCTTTCACCAGCGTCAAGGTATTGAGGGGATAGGCAATGACGATCACGACATTGACACCGCAGGGATTGTCCGAAGCGGCGTGGGAGGACTTCGCGCTTGATCAGCTGGGAGAGCCGCTCGGCTGGCTTCCGCTGCACGGGGAGAAGATCGCGCCGGGCACGGGGGAGCGCGAGTCGTGGAGTGAGCTGCTCATTCGCCCGCGTCTGCTCGAGGCGCTGCGCAACCTAAACCCGACCGTTCCGGTCGAGTATCTGCGGCAGGCGCTCGCCGAACTGACGGCGCCGAAGTCGATGGACGCGATCACCGAGAACCAGCGCATGCACGAGTACTTCGTGCACGGGTTTCCGTTCAGCTACCTCGATGCCAGCGGGACCGAGGTGAGTCCCAGCATCCGCTTGATCAGTTCTGACCCGGCGCAAAATGACTGGTTGGCTGTTAACCAGGTGACGCTACGCCAGGGGGACTACCTGCGGCGGTTCGACCTCGTGCTGTACTGCAACGGCATGCCGGTGAGCATCATCGAGCTGAAGAAGGCGGGCAGCGAGCGGGCTACCGTGGCCGCCGCGCACGCCCAGCTGCAGACCTACCTGCGCGAATTTCCGATGGCGTTTCGGTTCTGCGTGTTCACGCTCGCCTCCGACGGGCAGTCGGCGGCGTATGGAACGCCGTTCACTCCGCTCAACCATTTTTCGCCGTGGAACGTTGACGACATTGGCGTTCCGGTGCCGCCAGACAGCACCACGCTGATGGGCGACGCGGTCACAGGGCTCGACACCGCTCTGGCCGGCTTGTACGACCAGGAACATTTTCTGCAGTTGCTCACCTATTTCACCGCGTTCGATGAGGGCGACGACGGCCTCACCAAGCGCATCGCCAAACCGCACCAGTTCTTCGCGGTGAACAAGGCTGTCGCCAGCACCGTACAGGCCGTCGCGAGCAACGGCAAGGCGGGGGTGGTCTGGCACACGCAGGGGTCGGGCAAGTCGATGGAGATGGAGTTGTACACCAACCTGGTGACGCTGCACCCCAAGTTGAAGAACCCGACCGTGGTGGTGATCACCGACCGCAAGGAGCTCGACGGGCAGCTGTTCTCCTCGTTCGATCGCAGCCTGCTGCTGCCGGGCAAGCCGGAACAGATCCTCAAACGCTCCGACCTGCGGCAGAAGCTGAGCGAGCGCAACACCGGCGGTATTTTCTTCACCACGCTCCAGAAATTTGGAATCAGCAAGGCGGAAAAGGATGCCGGGATGGAGCATCCGCTGCTGTCGGACCGACGCAACATCATCGTCATCGTCGATGAGGCGCACCGGAGTCACTACGACGACCTGGACGGGTATGCCCGCCACCTGCGCGACGCCCTGCCACACGCGACCCTCATCGCGTTCACCGGCACTCCCATTTCGTTCGACGACCGCAACACGCAGGACGTGTTCGGCGACTACATCGACGTGTACGACCTCAGTCGCGCGGTCGACGACGGCGCGACCGTGCCGGTGTATTTCGAGCCACGGCTGATCAAGGTGTCGCTGGCAGCCAATGTGACGGAGGAGACCCTCGACGCGGCGGCCGACGACGCCACCCAGGGACTCGACGAAACCGAGCGGGCCCGCATCGAGCAGAGCGTGGCCGTGGTCAACGCGGTATATGGTGCTCCCGAACGCATTACCGCGCTCGCCGCGGATATCGTGGCGCACTGGGAGAACCGGCGCAGCCGCATGTTCAAGTTCATCGACGCGCCCGGCAAGGCCATGATCGTCGGCGGAACCCGCGAGATCTGCGCGCTGCTGTACGAGGCGATCGTTGCGCTGCGGCCGGACTGGCATTCTGCTGCGCTCGACCAAGGCGTCATCAAGGTTGTGTATTCCGGGGATGCCACGGACCAGCCGCCGGTTTCAAACCACGTGCGACGCACCTCGCAGAACGATGTCATCAAGGCGCGGCTGAAGAACGTCGACGACCCGCTCGAGCTCGTGATCGTGAAAGACATGATGCTTACCGGCTTCGACTCGCCGCCCCTGCACACCCTCTACCTCGACCGACCGCTCAAGGGCGCGCTGCTGATGCAGACGCTCGCGCGAGTGAACCGCACCTTTCGCGGCAAGAAAGACGGGCTGCTCGTGGCCTATGCCCCGCTCGCCGAGAACCTGGCCAAGGCGCTCGCCGAATACACAGCGGATGACCAGACCGGCAAGCCGCTCGGCCGCAACATCGCCGAGGTGGTAGCCCTCACCGAGACGCTCGTCGAGACCCTGCGCGGGATTATGGCCGGGTACGACTGGAAGGCCGTGCTGCATAAGGCCGGACCGAAGGCGTACCTGAACGCGGTGACCGGTGCCGTGAACTATCTGCGTGCACCGGGCACGCCCGGCAACCAGATCGCCGAGGGTGAAGAGACCCTCGGGGTGAAGTACCGCAGGTATTCGGGGCAGCTTTCACGGGCCTGGGCCTTGTGCTCGGGGTCGCAGAACCTGGCTGTGCTGCGCCCCGAGGTGCAGATCTACGAGGAGATCCGGGTCTGGATGGCCAAAGCGGATGCCCTCGCTCGGCAGTCCCGCAACGAGCCCATCCCCGAGGAGATCCAGCGACTCTTGGGGGAGCTGATCATGTCCGCGACGTCATCGGGTGAGGTGCTCGACATCTACGAAGCGGCCGGCATGCCGAAGCCGTCGCTGAGTGACCTGACGCCGGAGTTCGTGGCCAAGACGCAGCAGGCGCGCAACCCGCATTTGGCCATTGAAGCGTTGCGCAAGCTGCTGACCGAGGAGGCCGTGGCATCCACGCGCAACAACATGGTGCGGCAGCGCGCGTTCTCGCAGCGCATCACCGAGCTGATGAACAAGTACACCAACCAGCAGCTGACCTCCGCCGAGGTCATTGCCGCGCTCGTCGAGATGTCGCGCGAGGTCGCCGCCGAGTCGCAACGTGGCTCGCACTTCACGCCGGCGCTGACCAGTGATGAGCTGGCCTTCTACGACGCGGTGGCGCAGAACGAGTCCGCCGTGGATCTGCAAGGCAAGGGCAAACTGGCCGACATCGCGCGCGGCCTGGTGCAGGTGATGCGCCGTGACGTGCGCACCGACTGGACCGTGCGCGACGACGTGCGAGCCAAGCTGCGCTCGTCGATCAAGCGGCTGCTCGTGCTGAACGGCTACCCGCCCGACCAGCAGCCCGGCGCGATCAAACTGGTGATGGAACAAATGGAGTCGATGGCGCTGCGGTTTGCAGCGGCCAGGGAATAACACGCGCGTTTCGGGCACAGTGGAGGACAACTCCGATCGGGGCTGTTACGATATCCCAGTCCTAGGGGGTTCGGAGGGTCGGCGAACCCGGCGAATTCGGGTCGTTCTTGAAGGTAGTCGTGCCAAGCTTGACGACAGCGGGCTTTCCGATGGAAATAAAGGCAGAAGGTGGGCGACGCGCGCAGGATGTGTCGGCTGCATTGCACGACTTTGCCGTATTCAGCGTGATTGTAGACGCCGCGAAGCAGGTTCGTGATCGGTCAGGTGAATTCCTCAATGTTGTTGTTATCCATGTGTTGCGCTGTGTCCCCTCGAATTGCTTAGTTCTCTTGGACGGGTGCGACAGCGCCCACTCCTAGACCGACGGAATTAGGCGATGCTGATCCCCGAACCTGTTTCTTTGAGATCGCCGCGAGCGATGAGGTGATCGATCGATGTCGTGATGATTGCGGCGATGGCTGTCGAGGTTCGATTCCAACCGAACGCCCGGGACACGCCTTCGATTACCTCCGCCTTCGTGGCTCCACGAGCATCATTGATGATATTGCGAACAGCGAATTCCATTTCGCTGGTATGTACATGCTCTGCGGGCCTTGATTGGTATGCGGATGCCTGCCGTATGGCGCTGACGTTTTCGCCTCTCGAAAGGAGAAAGTCGCCGTCTCGTTCCACTCCGGCCAGGTGCACCGCTTGTTCCAAGTAGGCACGAATTCGGTGGCCTACGCGGCCTATACCGGAATACTCGCGAAGCCGTGCGCACAAGACCTCGAAGTGCACGGGGCTCTCGGCTGTAACAACTCTTTGAACGAATGGAACTATGCCGTGGCTGCTTGCTTGAGTTAGGTCAAGTCCCCTTGGAAAGTTGCCATGCTTTGTTGGTATGTATGGCATCACCCACGCGGGGTTGTCTGACTTAACGTGAATTGATGCTTCGAAGCGTTCCACAACGACAGGTGGCTTCTTCAGAAGCTCACGAGAAGTGAGGCGTCCAGTTACGGGGGCATTGCTCCTCTCCTCCAAAAGGTCTTTCAGCTTGGTAAGTTCGCGTTCACGGTGCCGATACCAAGCTGTGCCCCAAATATGATGAAGCTGCCACCCCAGTCCTTCCAATACTTCGTGTCGGAGTCTGTCTCTATCTCGTGCTGTGCGGGAGGAGTGATACATGGCACCGTCGCACTCGATCCCAAGCATGAATACTCCCGGTGCGTTGGGGTGTTTGACTCCAATATCAATGCGGAATCCGGCAACGCCGACTTGAGGCTGAACGTCGTATCCCCAACTGCTAATAGCGGCGATCACCGAATCTTCAAAAGGGGAATCCGTTCCAAGATCCTCGGGGCCCAGTTCGAGAGTTAAGGCTTTTGTCCCTCTTTCTGCGAAGTCTAGGTATCGACGCAAGTGTCGGCTTCCCTCACTGGCCGTCTCTCCAATCTGGGATGCTGTCATTGATGAAACGACCTCGACGAGTTGCCGAGCGCGGGTGATAGCCACGTTGAGACGTCGCTCGCCGCCCTTGCGGTTGATTGGTCCGAAGTTTCGATAGACCTTTCCCGATTCGTCGGGACCATAGCCAATTGACAGGATGATGACGTCGCGTTCGTCTCCTTGGACCTCTTCAAGGCTCTTGACGAAGAGCCCATCGAGGCGGTCATCCTTGAAATATTGATCGAGATCGGGACGATTTGCGCGAGCAACTGTGATGGCATTTTCAATGCTGTCGCGCTGTGCCGCAGAGAATGCAACAACTCCTAAGCTCGCCTTGGGTCGAGCGTCAAAATGGTGGAGAACTCTCGCGGCAACGGCAAGTGCTTCCTTCGGGTTGTCTTGCCCGGTTGATCGTCTGTACACGCCATCCACGAAATGGAACTTAACGCCGAGGTTTTCGTCCTCATCGATCGCGCCTGGGAAGGTGACCAGTCGTCCGTCGTAGAAGGAATGGTTACTGTACGCAATAAGGTTCTCGTGACGGCTGCGGTAGTGCCACCGAAGCGTGAGGCTGTTGAAGCCTCCACTCGATTTCATAAGGTCAAGAATTGACTCAAAATCATTGGCGAGATCCTCTTCTTCCGCATCCTCATCGACGACCGCTCCCGCAGCGAAGAACGATGTTGGCGGCAGCTGTCGTCGATCACCCGCGGCGATCAGGGCCTTGCCACGATAGATGCAATTGATTGCGTCGCCGGGAGGCACCTGGCTGGCCTCGTCGAAAATAACTACGTCGAACTCGATGTCGCTGGGTAGATACTGCGACACGGCCAGCGGGCTCATCATGAAGCACGGGTGAATGGCCTGGATAACGTCGCGCGCTTGGTCGACCAGATCTCGAACAGGTATATGACGGCGCTTCTTCTCGCCCTCTCGGCGAATTAGCGCCGACTGACCGTACGCGGTCGTAGGCCAGCGCGATGATGCAGCACTGACGATCGCATTGCTGGCGTCCACAATGAGATCCCGGTCGATGCGCCTGTATTCGGTGACAAGATCGTCGCGGTCCTCGGCCATTCGAGTAGCAAGGCGCTCATCGTTTTTGAGGTGGTAGTTGATCCAATGGCTCAGTACAGCACTCGTAACTCGAGCGCTGATTTCATCGGGCGGCACATCCGTGTCGATAAGTGCTTGCAGAACGCCTTCCAGGCCAAGTTCAACCAGCCGGCTCCGCGCTGCGTCACCGGCCATCCAGAGGTCGGGACCGTCTGTCTCCCTCGCGAACTCCAGAAGGCGTAACGGGCCAGTATCGGGATCGTCGAATTCCGCAGGCAGCCGTTCTGCTCGGTCCGTCGTGAAGTGCTGTTGGAGGGTCGCGAGTCGACTCTCCCATTCCAAGCCAGCAAGGTTGAGTTCATCTGACACCGTTGATTCAGCCAGAGCGGATACCTGCTCCAGTGAAGTCGCTTGCGTCGAATTCGTCGCTGTGGCTTGGCGAACTTTTTGTGCCCATTCGAGGTTGTCTCGCAGTGCGGCAATATTGCGCATCGGCGTGGCACCGTCTAACGGTCCGATGACCGCTCGAAATCCATCTAATGCAGTCTCAAAGCTGGCTTCTTCGGTGTGTGCTGCGGTGAGCACCGCGACAGCAGCCCAAGCTTGTCCGAGTTGTGAATCATCCCCGATTGCGGCAAAGACCTCTCGGAGGTCTTTGTTTACAGAAACTATTTCCGCCGCAGCCTTGAACAGCAAGATTCGAACGTCAGCTATGTTTCCTTGGGTCGTCTCCGGGGTGAGAGAAGAGTTGTGGTCTCCAGTCAGGGTGCGCCACATCGCCAGTTTCTCTCTGAGAATCGCGGCCTGCACGTTGCACTGGGCTCGAATCGATTCGTCGCGCAAACTTTGGCGGAGTGACGCCGCGTCATATATTTCGGAGGAGTCGAGAATGACCTTGCCGGCGGCCAGCGCGGCTTTGGCTGCAGCCCAACCTGCATCCGAGGTGTTGTAGCGTCCAAGATTTCCACCCAAGTGCTCTTCCAATGAGGAAACTAGTTCTCGGCGGTCCTGCCAGGCGCGGGCTAGGTGAAGTTGTTGCTTTGATTCTTTGATCGCTCCGCGCGAAACGTCCGTCAGCATGTGTCGATCAGCCCGAGCCTCGCGGCTGAATCGCCGCGTGAGGGTGGAGTTCACGTGAAGTCTGTTCGAAAGAGACTTCACGTCGAGGCGTTCTACATCGCTCGTGAAGTGTTCGAGGGCCGCCAGCTTTGATACCGATTCAAGAATGTTTGCCGATCGGAGTGAAAATGCTTGTGTCGTCACGCCAGCGAGTGCCTCGGGGGAGGCCAGCCACGAGGCGACAGGAGTGTCTGCAGATAAGAGAGCATCGATGGCCGCTAGAAATGCGTTTAGTCCGACTACGAGTTTCGGGGCGCGCAGTCCGACGAGCACAGAAAGCGACTCCGTCGCTGAGATGATTCCCGACAGAGTGTCTGCGGCGGCAGCAAAGGCCTCTTGGCCCTCAAGTAGTTGACTCCTCGACGCTTCGTCAAGCTGGGGCATGAGAGTGCGGAGATCGGCGCTGATACCATTCTTAGTATTTCTGCTGACAGGGATGCCTTTCCAGGCCGTTCCACAGAGCGTTTCCGCTGTAGTGCTCGCCTCCTGTTTCGCACTCACTGCACGTGCATAATCCTCGACTGAGACGGCGATTTCTTGAAGATTTGGCTTTGAGAGCCAATCCAAGCCGAGTTGATCATGGTGTCCATGCCATACGCCGGCAAGCTCGAGCGTCTGCTTCCACTGTGCGTTGCGGCCAAATCCGAACACGGCCCTGCGGGGAAACCTCTCGTTGAGTTCTCGTACCAGCTTATTAAGAGAAAGTCGGGCCGCCTCAACGTCATATCGAAGCGAGTCTGTTTCCTTGATGCCCCACCACAAGTTGTCTTTACCGGAGCGAATAATGCGCCAGAACTGAGCCGCTTTTGCGGCTTCCCTCTTAATCTCAGATAGTCGGCTCGGATCCAGCAGGTTGGCCAGAAATGTTGGGGCAGGAGACTCGCCGGTGACCCCGATTACTTCCAGCTCGCCGAGGGCCTCGTGGACGGTCGTCTCAAGGGGCAGACGGATCTCATTCATGGCTCTGGCGTACTGGTTGAGCGACTCGCGAAGTTCTTCTGAGCGGATCCGCGTCAGTGGTTTTGCGCGCCCGGCAGGTGCTGGCTTTTGAGTGAGAGCTGTCGACATCATCGCTGCTACTTCGCTTCGTACCGCTCGATGGCTATGCAGCGGCAAAATAAACGAGCCGAGACCGCGGTCATTTAGCCGATTTCGTACGACGTCGAGGGCAACGACCTTCTCCGAAACGAAGAGTACGCGCTTGCCGTCATGGATGAGAGCCGCGATGATATTTGCAATCGTTTGGCTTTTTCCGGTGCCAGGCGGCCCATCGAGCACAAAACTTCTGCCGTCCCGCGCCGCCGATATGGCGGCGCGCTGGCTAGAGTCAGCGTCCAAGACGAGATGTGCTGTCTCCGGGGGTGCCAAAGCGTCGACCTGTTCGTCGGTAAGCATGTCAAAGGCAAATTGTTCGACCGAGTCAGATTGAGCCGATGCAATGGCCTTTAGAACGGGGCTTTCAAGAATGCGTTCCTCGTTCAATTCCAGGTCTCGGAACATCGCCTCTTTAGCGAACATGAAGTTGGAGAGTGATGCGAGTTCCTCGATTCTCCACCCTTCGGGAAGTTCAAGAGCGCGGTAGAGATCTAGAGCAGCGGCAAGCCCAGACGTGTCGATGGTTTCGTCAATAGCGGCCGTGGACGGGAGTTCGATGCCAAATTCCCGAAGTTTTAGTTCGAGGGCAGGGTTTCCCGCTCTGTCTTCCGACGAGGGAAACAACCTGTGCGGTTGTTTTGGACCGTCACTTCGAAGTTCAACCGGAACGAATAAGAGAGGGCTGCGGCGGGAGTCACCCGAGTCATCAATCCAAGCTAATGCGCCGAAAGCAACATAGAGAATGCTTAGGCCCTTATCCAAGAATTCGCGTTTTGCTGCCGTGGCAAGATTCTTCAGAGCGCGGTCGACGTCGCGCTGAGTCTTATCGGCGAACAGGCGGTGCGGAAACTTGCTGTAGTCGAAGTTCTCTATGGTGTCGAGCACCTGTTCGTCGAGCTGCGTCTCATCCTCATGGTCTGAGATCGGAACGGGTCTCACCGGAGGCTTAGTACCCACCGTGAACGCTCCGTCATCTGCTGAAATTAGGTCAAATACCTGCTGGGACGTTTGGCCCGCGAATTCAAGAGTCGACGATCGCGTAGGTCGGTAGTTGAGCAAGCGGTTTCGCCCGCTCATATTCACTAACGACTCGCGCCATTGTCGCAGCGCAACTTTCAACTTGTCTTGTCCGTCGTCCACAAAGTCCCCCACGCGTTTCTTGTACTTAAATGACGATACCGCGATGGCTGAGGGCACGCATTGCTACCCATGCAATGGCACGGTCATCAGGACTCGCCATGGACAAATTCGTAAGACGCTCTATCCGATTGATCCGGCTTGTCAGCGCACCGACCACCAGCCCTGACTCCAACGTCAGAGTATGATCCCACGCCTCTTGCAGATCGAGGTGGAGGCACCTTCGCACGCTCGCACCGTGCCGGAGGTTACGGATTTCTGCCCGGTGACAAGTGTCGGGTACAGGACCAACTCAGCGCCAAAGATCAGTGACTAAAGGCCGTTGGCTGTGCATGGATGCCGTGCGACTAAGCCTGAATGGTCGCTTCTAGGTTGCTTTTGGCACGATACGCTCTTCCAACCAGGTGAGTTCCCGTCTTGCAGTGCCCGTTGCAGCGTGCCGACCGAACAGGGTGCCCAGTGCCATGTGACTTGGTCGCCGTCGTGCCCGGTGCGGCCCGGCTATAACGTACCGTTAGAGCCGAACGGAAACTTGTGGGGGAGCCATCATGGCAATTGACTTATCGACGATAGCGGACGTACCCCGTGGCCCGAGCCCGGAGCACCTCCCCGATCATGACGTCGTCGAGTCGATTCGGGCAACGATCGCGGCCCCGGACGGCTACTTCAATCCCAGCGGCAAGAACTGGGCTGACGTTGACGACAACCTGAGCGCTGAGCAGTTTCTGCGCCTGCCCGTGGTGCGTGCACGAGACATTCGCGCTGCAATCTTGGCCGCGGGGCTGCAGGCCGACCCTACCGGCCTGAGCATCCGCGGCGCACGGGTGACGGGCAATCTCAATCTTGACGGCATCGCCACGGATTTTCCGATCATGTTCCAGGGCTGCTACTTCGAGGGCGACATTGATGGATCAGGACTTCACGTTCCGGTGTTCGCTCTCTATCGTTCCATCGTCTGCGGCTCGGTGTTTCTGGAATACTCCGAGATCACGCGGCGCCTCGACCTGCGGTGCAGCGACTTTCACGGTCTGGTGGATCTGGACTTCGCCACGTTGAGGAACCTGATGGCCAGTGACATCATTTTGGTGTCGCGACCAGGGAGTGACGCCCCCGCCACTGAGGAGTCTGATGAGACACCGAACCCCCGTCTGAGCTTCAATCAAGCCCAGATCGTCGGCAACTGCAATCTGGAGCGGGCGGCGCTGGAAGGCGGTCTTAGCGCGACCGGCGCCACCATCGGCGGCAATCTGAATCTCGATGACGCAACCATGATCAGTTGTTGCGCAGACCTCTACTGCGCCCAATCGCACGAAGCCATCAGTCTTGATGGTGCGCGTATCAGCGTCGGGTTATTCATGCGCAATGCGACAGTGCGCGGCATCGTGGCCGCTCGCTACGCGCGTGTGTCCGGTGCCATTGAACTGATGAGATCGACCATTGAGCGTCGCGGCCCGATCTCGCTGAAAGTTGCCGCACCATCGGAGACCCTCCTCAAGCTGTTCGGTTCGGTAACGGACGGCGGCCTCGAGATGGCGGGACTTGTCGTACAGGGCGGTGTCACTCTGGCCGGAGCGGAATTCAGGTCACTGTGTATGACGGGTGTGTCCGTCGTCGCGCCCAAGGGTCGGGCCCTCGACCTCACGTCGTGCACGTGCACCGGCGACGCGGAGCTGGACTTCGCGACGATTTCGGGCGCCGTGGTCCTTGACCGGGTACGAATCAGCGGCAACCTGCTGCTCGGTAATGCTTATGTCGTGGGACGTGTCAGCATTGAGGCCAGCGTGATCGGCGCGGTGTGCGCAGACGGGCTCACCGTCAGAAGCGTGCTCACGACGTGGCACGAGCACCTGCTCGCCGCGATGCGGGAGCGGGCAGCACGCATCCTCTTTGCGATGAACTGGTCCGGTCACCACGGCCAGGGGCTGGCAACGACCAAGCAAAGCGGATTCCAACTTGACGCCGCACCCGAGGCGTTGACCCGTGCCAAGGTTGGGACCGCCCGGGCGCTGTCTCTCAACCAGTCGAACGTTGTCGGTGATGTCTCCCTCACCGTGCGTGAGATCACTGGCAGTGTCTCGCTAGTCGGAGCGACCCTCGGCGGAACGCTGCGCATCGAGCGGGTGCCGGTGGCCATGGCTCCGGAAGATCGGGCGCAGTCTTCTCTGGCTTTGGTGGGGGACATTGTCGTGGACGGGATATCCGTCGACGGATCATTCGAGGTCGTGAACCTGACCGTCAATGGCCGCCTGAGCGCCGTTCAGGCGTCAGTCAGGTCTACCTGCGACCTGGCCGGGTTGACGATTGCCCCGTCGGCCGAGATCGATCCGGTGACGGTGGATCTGGAATCTGCCAGCGTGCGCCGATTGCGGCTTGGGGAAAGGGAGTCCATTGGCGGCCGTCTCAATCTCAGCCGGGCAGTCATCACGCATCTGGAAGTGGCGCCGCCCCAAGCGGATTCCGCTTCGATCTGGAGACGGTGGCTGCGGGACCTGCGCGGCGTGTCTCGCGACTGGCGGAGGGTGCCTCGAGCAGCGAGAATACCGTCGATCGCGGGCACCCGGGAACTCACGATCGGCACCGTCGAGGGGGTTCTTGACGGCAACTGGCGCGTAGCCAGGGACTGGCTGGACGAGTCCAAACATCATGCGTCGAGCAGCGAGTTTAGGGTTCAGCCCTGGCTCACGCTTGCCGATGTGTTTGAACGAGCGGGACACGAGTCAGCCGGACGGCACCTGAGGTTTCACGCCACGGAGCGTCTCAAGAAGCAGCGGAAGGGGATGTCCGCGGCCGTCTGGCGGAACCTGACGCGCGTGACCATCGGTCACGGGTACTGGCCGGCGCTGGCCATGGCGTGGTTGCTCGTGCTGTACGTGATCGCTTTCAGCATCGGGGGCACCTTTCCCGACTCGTTTACCCCGACCGATCGATCAGCCGCCATTACAGAGGTGGTGGTCGATCCCACGGACACAGTAGAGATCAGCGCCGCGACGGAGGATATTCACACCGGGTCGACGACTCCGATACTCGACGCTTACCCTCCGTTCTACGCGGGGCTCTACGCAGTGGATATCGTTGTCCCCTCCTTGGAATCGGGGCTGACGGGCCAGTCTGCGGCCTGGCGGGTGAGTAACGATTTCTGGCTCGTCGCTGCTTTCACGGCGCTGAAGGCCCTTTCCTGGGTACTGCTCGGGCTCTTCCTCACCGGAATCGCTGGACTGTACAAGGCTCGGTAGATTCACCGGCGACCATCCCCGCTGGTTGAGCCGGCGCGCGGAGCGCCTCGATCGAAACCGCGCATACCGCTGCATGGACTGCGATTCCGAAGTCATCCCCGTTACCCAAATTCGACTATGCCCACATGTTTGCTTCCCCAGATGACCGATTCCGGCCGCTCATCGCGACGATGCCTTGGTGAAATAGTGCGGAATTCGCTTGGAGCTCGGTGGGAGTAGTCTGCGGGCTAGTGCACTGCCGATACCCACGCGAAGCAGCAGGTTCGCTTCCGCCCGGTCATGAACTGACCGATGAGCCCGAGGATGGAGTTGGGCGCTGCATCACTTGCTGCGGTCGTGGCAGACATCTTCGAGACCAATGGCAGTGTCGAGGGCGCACACCTTCGTCACGAAGGCGGAGGTGACCGCGGTGACGGTGTCGATGCGGGTGATGAGTGCCGGCGACGGGTACAAATACCTGCTGCGCTCGGTCGCCGCTGGTGACGGCAAACGGCTGCTGTCGACCCCGCTGACTCGGTACTACACCGAGGAGGGCACGCCTCCGGGTCGATGGATGGGCGGTGGCCTCCGCGGCCTCGGCGAGGGACGCATCGTTCAAGGCGACGTCGTCACGGAGGCCCAGCTGCAACTGCTCATCGGATTGGGCCGCGACCCTGTCACCGGTGAGGCGCTCGGGCGCGCATACCCCGTGTATCGCACCGCCGGCGATCGAGCCCCAGGCGAGCTATTTGATGACGGGCGCGGCGTAACCGAGCGGGCCGCGGCATCCGCTTTGGAACAGCCGGACGAGAGGCGGCGTCGCGCCGTCGCCGGCTACGACTTTACGTTTTCGATTCCGAAGTCGGCGAGCATCCTCTGGGGTGTTGGCAGCGCGGCCATGCAGATGCGCGTCGTGCAGGCTCACCATGCGGCGGTGGCCGAGGTGCTGGCGTACATGGAGCGTGAAGTTGCGGCGACGCGCACCGGCACGACGGCGCAGGGCGGTGCCGTGGCGCAGGTGGATGTGACCGGGCTGATCGCGACGGCGTTCGATCATTTCGACAGCCGGGCCGGCGACCCGCACCTGCACACGCACGTCGTGATCAGCAACAAGGTGCAGACCGTGCTCGACGGCAAGTGGCGCTCGCTCGACGGCCGGCCCATGCACGAGGCCGTGGTGGCGCTCTCTGAACTGCACGAATCCCTGTTTGCCGACGAGCTCACGCGGTCACTCGGCGTGCAATGGCAGAGGCGGGAGCGGGGGCGAGATCGCCACCCCGCGTGGGCATTGATTGGCGTGCCTGAGGTGCTCGTGGCGGAGTTCTCGACGCGGTCTCGGCACATCGATGTGGAGACGGACCGGCTGATCGAGGAGTATGTGACCAGTCATGGGCGGCGTCCGAGGCCGGTGACGATCATGAAGCTGCGCGCACAGGCCACGCTCGCCACTCGGCCGGCGAAGCAGGCGCACTCGCTGGCCGATCTCACGGCGGCATGGCGCGAGCGCGCTGCACGCGTACTCGGGCACGACGTATTGACGGTCGCCAGCTCGTCTCCTTCATTGCTGCGTGCCGAGGATCTGCCGCGCGAGGCTGTGGATGCGCTCGGGCGGGGCGTGATGACGGCCGTCAGCGAGAAGCGCGCCACCTGGCGACACTGGAATCTCACCGCCGAGGCCGCGCGCCAAACGATGCCGTACCGGTTCGCGTCGGCATCCGATCGGGAAGCCGTCGTCGGCCTCATAGTGGATGCTGCCGAGCGCGCGTCCCTGCGCCTCACGCCGCCAGAGCTCGCCGTGAGTCCCGTGTCGTTTCAGAGGGAGGACGGGACGTCGGTGTTTCGGCCGAGGCACTCCAACGTGTTTACCTCGACTGAGTTACTCGAGGCTGAGTCTCGGCTGCTCAAGCGTGCTGCTGATCTGACCGCTCCACGCGTCGCGCTCGGTTCGGCCGCGTTTCCGCGGTTGCCGGGTGGTGGGCGGCTTGCCGAGGACCAGCTCACGGTGCTCTCGTCTGTCGCCAGTTCGGGCCGCGTGATCGACGTTCTGGTGGGGCCGGCCGGCGCGGGCAAGACGACGGCGATGAATGCGCTCCGGCGAGCGTGGGAGGTAAAGCATGGAACCGGTTCGGTCGTTGGGCTTGCTCCCTCGGCCGCCGCCGCAACGGTGCTGGCGACGGATCTCGGCATTGCGACGGAGAACCTGGCGAAGTGGTGGCAGTCCCATATCGACCAGGGGTTGTCGTTTCGGGCCGGTCAGCTTGTGATCATCGACGAGGCCTCGTTGGCGGGCACGATGCCGCTGGATCGGGTCACCGCACTGGCTTCAGATGCGGGCGCGAAGGTGCTGCTGGTCGGCGACTACGCCCAGCTGCAGTCGGTCGACGCGGGCGGCGCGTTCTCACTGCTCGTGCACGATCGAGCGGATGCGCCCGAACTCATCGACGTGCACCGCTTCGTGCACGAGTGGGAGAAGATAGCCTCCCTTGGACTGCGCCAGGGTAACGCCCATGTGATCGACCTATACGCCGCGCACGACCGCCTGCGTGATGGCAGTACCGAGGCGATGGCGGATGCCGCCTACGAGGCGTGGCGGGCGGACATCCGCTCGGGCAAGTCGACCGTGCTGATCAGCGACTCGAACGAGGCCGTCGCCACACTGAACGTGCGCGCTCGGACCGAACTAATTCTGGAGGGTCGGGTCGACGCGCTGCACGAAGTCGCCCTGCACGACGGGACCCGCGCCGGCGTCGGTGACACGGTCATCACGCGGCGCAACGACCGGCGGCTGTATGCGTCGCGAGGCTGGGTGCGGAACGGCGACCGGTGGAACGTGATCGGCGTGCAGCGCAACGGTTCGGTCGACGTGCAGCGGCAGGGGCGGCGGTGGGGGAGCACGGTGCTACTTCCCGCGTCGTACGTCGCGCAGCATGTCGAGCTGGGCTACGCGGTCACCTCGCATCGGGCGCAGGGAATCACCACCGACACCGCGCACGTCGTGGTCGCGCCGAGCATGCCGCGCGAGAACCTGTACGTCGCGATGACGCGGGGTCGCGAGGCAAACAACGCTTATGTTGCCGTCGACCGGCCCGATGTTGCCCACGTGGGGTCGCGACCGGGAGACACCGCGGACGTGACGGCGCGCAGCACCTTCTGTGGCATTTTGCAGCACGTCGGCGCCGAGCTGTCGGCGCACCAGGCTCTGGCGGCCGAGCAGGATGCCTGGGGTTCGGTGGCGCAACTCGCGGCGGAGTACGAGACCCTGGCGGCGGCCGCGCAGCACGACCGGTGGGTGGCGCTGGTGCGCGCGAGCGGTCTCGCGCATGGTCAGGCTTTAGAGGTGGTCCAGTCGGATGCCTTTGGCCCGTTGACCGCGGAGCTGCGGCGAGCCGAGGCCCACTTCGTCGACGTGGCTACCTTGCTGCCGCGCGTGGTCGCGGCCCGGGGGTTCGAGGATGCCCAGGACATCGCGGCTGTGCTGCGAGCCCGGGTGGCGGCAGTGGTGTCGCGGGATACCGGCGCGGGTCGAACGCGCCGTTCTCCGCGGGTTGTCGCCGGGCTGATCCCGCGTGCGCTCGGGCCGATGGATGCTGCCATGCACCAGGCGTTGGCCGAGCGCGCCGGGCTGATCGAGACGCGGGCGGCCACCGTGCTCGACCAAGCGATACTCGCGGGGGAGCCATGGACTCGAGCCCTCGGTGCTGCGCCGCGCGGTTCAGCCGCCGTCCTGTGGCATCAAAACGGATGCGCCGTCGCGGCCTACCGAGACCGCTACGGCATCGTTGGTGCTCGCCCGCTCGGCGCGGTACCGGAGTCGACGGCTCAGAAGCTCGACGCCGCGCGCGCTCGCACCGCTCTTGAGGCAGCGCATCGCTTCGCTGCGAGTTCGACTCCCGTGGCATCCCCGTCACGTCTCGCCCCCGGATGGACGAGGTAGCTCATCGGATAGTGAATCCGTATGCATTGATCTTCAGCCAAACACGCAGTGTTGAGGGTCATGGGCGCATAATCTCCGGTCGTGATTCAGACGTCAAGGCGGAGTTCGATTCGATCAGTCAAATCGTCGTGAGTGCTGCGGGCTCTGATGCTGACATGGCACTATTTGCTATCGATATGAGCCACCAATTCTGATCAAGTAGGAGCTGGAACTTCGCCAGCCGGCGCCGGATATCGTCATCGCGCGGCACCACTAAGCTTGGGAAAAACGTGCGGTCTATGTAGGCCTCGCCAACCCCGCGCTCAAGGCCATCGGCCTTAGTATCCGCGAGGGCTACTGATGGAAAGGGAAGTTCGCGTGCCGCTTCCGCTTATCCCCGTGGTAATTGCCATCGTTGCTCTAGTCGCGGCGGCAGGAGGGATAGCTGCAGTCCTAACCAGGTTCGGCAAGAGGGTTGCAGGGCAGCGCGTCGCTATTTTGGGCAGTCAGAAGGTTGGAAAGACGAGCCTTCTTTATTTCCTGCGCGAAGGTAAAGTTCCGGACCAGACTTGGAAGACTGTTGATCCTATTCGTGGCGGTAGTTTTACGATGGGAGTCGGCGGTGAAATGGTTGAGTTCGCTGTTCCGAAAGATCTTCCGGGAAACGACGGCCTCGGATTTACCGTCTGGAAAGAAGCCTTTTCCGGAGCAGACTACGTCTGGTACCTATTCCGCTCAGACCTGATCGCACAGGGTAATTCCTTGGAAATCGATATGGTGAAAGGGCACCTTGACATGTTTAAGGACTGGATGGACGCCGAAAATTCGACGTGCCCAAAGATAATTTTGATCGGAACCTGGGCAGACAAAGATCCAGGGTTCCGGAAAAACTCTGGAAAGTTTAGGCAGATTGTGGGTTCGGCGAGCCCAATCAAGATTGGTTCGGTCAAGCTCAACAACGCGGGCCTGGTCGTCGGCGGCCTCATAACCAACATGGACGCCAGCGCACTGGTGAAGAGTCTGGGGGCGCGACTCTGATGATCATCGCTTACGCGCAAGCGACCGATCGTCAGGGCATCGACGCGGCAGCAAATGGGCTGGCTGTTGCGCCCGATGAGCCCATCTTCACAGCCCTTCGTGAGAGGGCCATCGCCTTGAACTTCACAACCATGCCCCATCAAGTGGGCGAGGTCGAAGTGAGGTACGGGAGAGGGCTCATACGCCTCGAGCTCAAAGTTGCCGATGGTGGCCAATTTAGATCCTCACCAATAGTCATCGTCGTAGATGCTGCTGACTTGGGCGATGGTGGCGGGACTGCAGCACGGCTTGCCGGCGAGACAGTCTCTGCGATCGGTCGACAGTGTGACGTCGGGATCATTGAAGCGGGATTCGTCCTTGGCGAGCGCCAGCATAGGAGTATCCGCACAAAGCGTCGGGTCGTGTCTGCGGTTTCAATCGCGCTGATGGTCGTGACAATTGCTTGGGTAGCTCGGAGCTGCGCCTCTGCCGACGACATCATCGGCTCTGCGCATTCTTGGTCTCGTTAGGAGTAGAAGTTCATGGCAAATATTGAAGGAATGAGTGCCCTGCCTAGGTCGGTTCTCGTCGCCGATGATCGCCTATATCGGGCGATTTCGCAGAATCCGGATTCTGTGACACTTCTGGAAGACCTCGACGCGATGGTCATCCCGTATTCGGGTAGAGCTGAAGTGAACGAGCAGCAGAGCGCATCGATTCGCGAGGTATTGCTCGCGGCCGGGCAGCTAATCTCCGGGGCGCTCCTGATCCGAAACCCCTACGAGACCGCGAGCTATGAGTTCGCTGAGTACGCGATTGAATCGTTCGCCAGCGCGAAGTACCACGCGCTCGCGAACGTCGCCCGACTGCTAGGAGCTCGTGAGATCCACGTCGTCGACGCAAAGGTTGCCCACACTGTTGCTAAATCTGGCGCGGGCGTCAAGGCGAAGATTCCAGCGGGCGGTGCGGAGGCAGAGATTAGCAAAGAGGTCAGCAAGAAGCTCGAGGAGCGACTTGAGGGTCATATGAAGTTTCCTGGCGCGGAACCGGCTCCAGAGGATGCGCTGGTGTACCTGCGTCGGCGGAATTTGTCGAACGACCAGCAACTGAGAGATTTGGTCGAAATGCGCACGGGAGCGAATCCGATCAGCCACTACAAAGTGACGCTAAGTGGCACGCGCGAGTCAGCCGCCAACCTTCGGAGTGCTCTGAAGATCGCTAATGCTGGCCCCGTGAAAGCAGTCGACATTGGGGCATCTTTCTCGAAGACCGCCGAGTCAATCAGTAGCATCGAGATCACGATTGAGATCGCCTTCTAGATAATCTTCGCTGACGCCGGGCGCTCGCCTCCGGCTCCGCCGCAGTACCGCCCGGGTCGGCATCCGCTGTGTGGCGCCAGCACGCCGGCACGGTCGCGGTGCAACGGGACCGCTCCGGAATCACGTCACTGCTTCGGGCGGACCAGCGGACTGAGCCTCACTCCTCGTTCCGGTGCCCCGAGGGCGGCGAAGCCTGTCGCTGAGCAGGCGTGAGCCCTGGCGTGTGGTCGCTCCGCCCGATGATTCTTACTCGCCGTGACGGGTCAGGGCATACCGCGAGTATGGAAAGCTCGAAGGGTGAAGCTCAACCTTCAGTTCGCGACGTATGCCGCCAAAATGCGACAGCACATCATCGATGGGACGGATCTGGAGGTTGATGCCCGGTTCGTAGATATGCTCGCTCCCCGCGGTTCAACGATCCTCGACATCGGCTGTGGGCACGGATCGGCCGTGAACGGACTGCGTGCTCGAGGCCACGCCGCCTTCGGGATCGATCCCACGCCCGAGGTATTGAACGTGGCGTTCGATAACTTCGACTCAGACTGGTACCGAGAACTCGGCGTGGAGGAACTCTCGCCAGTACGACTCGCTGGGCTGGGAATTCTAGACACCTACGACATGGTCCTGATAGCGGGAAACGTTGCAGCGTTTCTCTCAGGCGACGCACTGCGTCGGGCTTTCGTGCAGGTGAGCGCTCTACTGAAACCCGGCGGTACATTCGTGGTGGGAACGTCGAGCCAGAGTCGTGGCGGTCCGCAGGACCAAGATGACGCCGGTGGCGCGACTGGCCTCGAGCTTATGCGTAGATTCTCGGATTGGCATCTTGGCCACTATTCACGAGATTCCGCCTGGTCCGTCAGCGTGTACGCCGCACCCGGCGAATCGCCCCGGCCGGAGTCTCCCGATGGAATGTTCATTTTGAAATAAGTGGGGCGTCTTCTTTTGAGCTGGTCTGGGACGCGCGGGGGAGCATCCACTCTGAAATGTGCGTGGCACTTTCGGCTGTGGGAATCCGGTTCTACGGTGTTGGTAGGCAACCTCTATTACGCGCCGTCGCTCGTTGCGGTGGCATGACTTTCAGTCCTTCAGGTTCTTGTTGCCGAACATCTGAAAGGCCGTGCCATGTTCGAACTCATTCTGGCCGCCACTGCCCGCAGCTACTTCTTCCTGCGGCGGTTCATGCCGACCGCCATCGTGATCGACGCCATCAACACGCGGCGCGGGCTGAAATGGGGTGTACCGGCAATGCTGCTCGCCGTTCCGTATGCGCTCGCAGCTATCTATTGCCGAGCGCAGATCGATGCTGGCGGGCCTGGTTGGCTGAACCTGCTCGTGATCTTGTGTCTCTGGAACACCCTGAAGCTTCTTCTAATCGGCCCGATCAGCCTGCTGAAGCTGATGGCGGTACGCGTTCGCGAAGCCGTGGCACGCCGTCGCATGACCAAGACGCTGCTTGCCGACGACGTCGAGCACTTCGACGAGCCCATACTCGTTTTGAGGCACGGCTAACGGCACGTCTGGGCTGGCGTACCTGTTGATAGCGGCATGATTGGCTCACACACAGGTCCGCCCACAGGAGGTTCGACAATGACGATCCCGCAGGAGCAGTTCGACGACCTGCTCAGCCGCACCGCGCTGGCTGCGCTGTTCTACTATCCGGAGGTCGCCGTCGACGATGACGTCCCCAACCTGCAGAACGACATCGCGTACTGCCTGGAACCCGTCGCCGGGATCGCGGATGAGAATGCCGCGCGGCTCCGCGTCGCGGTCGGGCGTGTGATCACGAATCCGACGGCGCATCGCTCGGAACTCCTTGCCCTGGTCATTGAGCTGGCTCCGCCGCCTGCTGAATAGTCATGAACGGTCCATCTGAGGAAGGCGCCGCTGCGCGGAAGGCGCTGGCGGAGCATCCGTCTATTGATGAAGGGACGGAGAAGCGGCGTCAGTATGTGGCGGCGAACCGCGACCGGATCCGCGAGCTGAATCGTCTCTGGCGGTCGGAACATCTCGACCGGGCC
Source organism: Cryobacterium sp. Hz9 (assembly GCF_004402825.1). Classification (NCBI taxonomy): domain Bacteria; kingdom Bacillati; phylum Actinomycetota; class Actinomycetes; order Micrococcales; family Microbacteriaceae; genus Cryobacterium; species Cryobacterium sp. Hz9. The sequence goes on along the minus strand of NZ_SOFC01000021.1, from coordinate 24,252 downwards.
CGGGAGCTGAATCGGGATTCGATGCGTCGGGCCGCGGCTCGTCGGCATCGTGAGGCGCAGGTGCGGGCGCGGGGGAGGGAACGGGCGAAGCGGTGGCGGGTGGAGCATCTGGAGCGTCGGCGTGAGTATCAGCAGCGGTGGGTGGCGGAGAACCGCGAGAAAGTGCGCGAGTACTACAACCGCTACTACGAGGCTCACCGCGACGGGGTGAACGCTCGGGCCGCGGCGAGGCGGGATGCGGACCCCGAGCGCACGAAGCAGGTCACCCGGCAGTGGGCCGGGCGCAACAAGGAGCGTCGGGCTGAGTTGCAGCGCAACCGGCGCAGCGATCCGGAGATTTATCAGTCCGAGCTGGAGGCCAACGCTGCCGCGAGACGGCTGAAGCGCAGCCTGAGTCGGGCGGGCCTCCCGCCGAAGCGCGTTCACGTTGCGACCGCGGCTGAGCGCCGGGCCAATGAGCGCGAGGCTGACGCCTATTTCAATAATCCGTCGCGGCCCGAGCACCTGCGGCAGTTCACGGTGTTCGCCGAGTCACTGACCGAGCACATACTCAAGAACGGCGCCCGGATGCGCGAGTTCGCCGAGGCCTACGTGGAAGCCAGGGCTCGCATGGGACTCCCGACCGTGCCGGTGGAAACCATCGTCTACGCCCGTGCCGTCGAGATAGTCGCAGAGCGGATGCGCAGGGTCGACCTACTGACGAGCCGCGACGTCGCCGCGGCAGTGCGGAGTACGAAAGCCGAGGTTGTGCGCGAGGAGCGGCAGGAGCAGTTCGAGCGACTCGTGAAGACCGTCGTGACACAGGTCCACCGCAATCGTGCGCGGTATGTCGTCGATACGGAGATGGAGAACCAGGCGAGGGCTCATCGGGGGAAACCGCGTGTGCCCGTCGAGTCAACGGTTGTGCAGTTTGCCATGCAGGAGGTCATTGAGCGCACGTCGACAAACGGGCTGACCGTCGAGGATGCTCAGAATGCTGCACGGGTAGCGATGCTACGCCTTGCCATGTCATCTGAACCCGGCCTGGGCCCGGTGAATGATCGAATCCAACGACGGCCACTCGGATAGCTCACCGGCGTTCCACCGCCACCGCTACAAGCTTTATGGGCCTCAAAGACCGGTTCGGAACACCGCCTCGCCGAGGAAATTAGCACCGGTTAGAGTCCCGGCCGTCGCGTCGAAAACAAACAAAGCTATGTCGGCCTGGTCGGCGAACTGCCGTGCTTCGTCGGTGAAACCGACGGCAGAAAAGAAAAGTGCCCGGCGCTTCGCGACGGCAGCACCGCCGGCCAGCTCACGGACCCTAGGGATCTCTGTCAGGTCAGCGCCGGTGTCTACACGCGACACATAGTTCGTCGATTGAGCGTTCGTGCCGGTGGTCGGGTCCGTGCTCCGAGCGTCACCGGCCCCGAGGAATCGCATCCATGAGGCGGCAAGTTCTGCCGCTCCCTCATCGGAGGCGCCGTACGGCTGCGGGAGTGGTGCTGGTCCCTTTGGGTCGAACGCTTCACCGGATCCCCCAGGTATGTACTCGTAAGCCGTAGCTTGTCGTTCCTGGATGCCACCTAAAGCGGTTCGGCACGCAACCTCCGACAGCCAATCGAGTCGGGCAACTCGATTGTGCACGATGGAATCCAAGATCCCTCGGCCTAGGAAATAGGTGAGACCCCACACGATTACCAGAGCGAGCGGCAGGTACAGCCAGCCGACGTGAGCAGGTCGAGCAGCCATCGGAATGCCGGACAGCCACATCCACAGGCCGAGGATCGAAGCCACGAGTAGAAGGAACGCGGTCCAAGTGACGACGCGGTACGTGGTGCGCGTCGGTACGGGGCCACCGATTTGAAGAATCGACGGGGTCGTCCTGGAATAGACGTTTTCGGCGATCTCCTGTGGTGAATCCCAAATCCATGGGTACTGGCGACCAGTCGCTCGGCCCAAACTAAGCGCTAGGTCGTACATCCGTTCCTCACAGTGGTGAGGCCCGCGCAAAGTTTCCAGCTCGATTGCTTCGGTGGTGGTGGTCATGCTGAAAGAGTATCGGCGCCACGGATGGTGCAGTGGGACCGACCCGCGGACCGAGACCGTGACTGGGCCACCGTGCAATATCCTGCATTGCCGGCTCAAACTCAGACACTGAACGTCCCGCTAACGTTGGCCCGCACGCGGGCCTCCCGTGCGAGTAGTTCCCGAAGAGCTTTCAACTGGCGTCGGCTCGTCGGCGCCTCGTGAATGTTGATGGGCGGGTCCCAATCATGAATGACCTGCGTCTCAATGTCCTTGAGCGCAAACTCTGGAATCTTGGGCTTTTCCCAGACGGCGAGTTCGAGATTCTCGGCCATCCAGACCGTGAGGTCTAGGTCTCCATTTCCGACGAGTCCGTAGCTGGCGAAGTCGGCGGGTTTCAGGGGGTTCCGCGCCTGCGATTGCAGGTGCAGTTCGGTGCGCAGGAGGGCAGCAAAAGAGCGACGCACGGTCGACGATCCGGTGGCGGGTTTCCGGGCGGCACTTGCGTTGAAATGGGCGAACACCTCGCGCGCGAGAAGATCGTCTTCGGACTTGCCCACGTAGAGGGGCCCGCCGTCCACGGTGGATGTAACACCGAGTGTCGTCCAAACAGTGCCATCGCCGTAGATCGCATAGAGGCCGGGTTTCGGCGGGACAAGGGTTGGAGCGTCGGCTATACGGAGCTTGTTGCGAGACAAGCTGGCGATTGCCGCGTCGAATATTGTGTCTGGAGCCATACGATCAGCTTGGTCTTTCTGCTCTTGGGATGTCTCACCCATAATCTCCTGCGGGCACTTCGAGGACGATCGGTCCGGCTGATACCAAACACATTAAGGCGCCAGCTATGGGGTGGGACGGTCAAATGACGCCCTAAGGGATGCGGGGCCGGCAACTGCGAACCAGTCGAGGCCTCCGACCAATAGAGATCCTCTGTGTCGCACCTGACCGCGCACACGCTGCGGAGCAGGGACGGCTGATGCCGCAACCGATCGCCTTCCTACCTCTCAGACCAAGTCGCGGACCGTTCGATCGGCGTCGAGGATCGTTTTATCCACTGCTTCTATGAAGAGCTCTCTGGGGCCTCACCCTCGGTCGTCATGAATCTGCTGGCGTCGATGCCGTCTACTGACAGCTGGCACGAGGCAACGGCCACAAAGTCCTGGTGTGTCTGTTTCTGGTTGTCTGTCAGGTCAGCCCAATGGACGAGGGCGGCGCCGATACCCTGCTGCCACTTATCGAGTGCATGGGCCCCATGGGTGCCGATGTATTCAAGTAGTTCAGTCGTGCGCGGCAGGGCGTCAGCGAGTGCGTCGAAGTCCTCCTGAGTGGCGTCAATGGTGGCTTCGGATTTGGCAACTTGCTCACGAAGCAGCTCGTCCTCCTGCCTGCTCCGGCGCCTGGCGAGGAAGATGAGTGTCGAAATCTGCAAAGTCGAACGAATTCACAAGGCTCCGCACGCCGCTACCGCAGCGCAACTGGCCATGTTGAGTCGATCCGTGGCGTCTGTGCTGAGCGTGCGGCCTTTACACATCCGCAGCCGGTACTTACCGTGGCAGAAAGGAGGCGGCAGTGGCGGACGATGCGCTCGGTGACGGGCCCGGCTGTGTTGTCGTCGTCGAACACTGTTCCCCAACGAGAAAATTCTAGTCATGAGACGGTGCGTCGCCGAGCGTGTACGAGAAGCATCATGTTTCGGTTGGGTCTAGTTGCGTCGAGCAAGACTTGATGCGCGGATCTTTATTATCCGTTTATTCCATCGAGATAGCACGAACTCGGTCTAGGCTTACCCTTACCTTTCAGCGCATCTGCAACGATGAAAACCTGGTCCGACCGAAGTCCGTCGAGATCAATCGATGTTTCATTATCACCGAGCGAGCGACTCACGAGCACTTGGTGTAATCCGTCGGTCCCGGGTTCAAGTCCCGGCCGCCCTACTTAAATATCGAATTGATCAGGGATTTTGTCTAGCGAAAATCATCGAGACTTGATGATTTGTACATCGGTCCCGGGTTCGAATCCCGGGAGGCTCTATAAAACAACTCCTGATCTGGCTTTTTGTTTGCCGCCGAACGCGACAAATTCGTCGAATTTCATATCAGCCCTGGGTTCGAGTCGTAGCTACCATATTGGAATTCCGTTTGACCAGGGATTTCCTGTCCGCATGGCAGACGCGAGACCTGATGCCGTTGACGTTTATTCAGCGTTTATTCCAAAAACTTGCCTTTTGTAGGCACTTATGAAAAAGGTGCTCGACCCGGTTCGAGTGACTTAGAGCGACTTCGATCGCCCGCGGGTTATGGGTACTGAATACCTCCTCGGGCTCGGCTTTGGTTTCCGACTCGCGACGGCCGAGCACGGCAGGCACCGCGGTCGGTTCCAGGCGCAATGCGACGCAGGCAGCGCTCAAGGTCGATCTGCCGCGCGCTTGCCTGCCGGCGGCATCGGCGACTCGCTGAATGCGAATTCGTCTTTCCCGGCGCTTGCGCAGGCCTGGCTCGAGGATGTCGAGGATGTGGTGCTCGATGTCGGTCGCCGCGACGACGTCTATGTCGGTCACGGAGTCAGTGGCGTTCGGGCGCGGCGGCCGGAATTCGATGCTGCACTGGACGCATTGGAGACGGGTGACACTCTCGTTGTCACGACGCTTGGCAGCTTGAGCCGGTCGACGATCTCGCGGGAGCGCTACGCACCCGCGGGGCCGCGCTTCGCGCGTTGAACCTGGGCGGGGGAGACGTAGGTAGCGCGAGATCTGAGCTTGTCGCGTGCCCCGCTATATCGAAGATTTTCCGAACGCGGCGCGTGAAGCTCAAGTACATTCGCGGGTGAACCAGTCGAAATTTGCGTGATGAAGTCCTCGGGTGACGACGCGTTGAGAGTCGTCTCCGGAGCGATGATTTTGTGCCCCGGTTGTCCCCCCTTCAAAGGGCATTTTCTCGGGCGGGTCTTGCGGGACTGTGGCCTCCTGGTACCGCTCAGAACCGCAAGATTCGGCTCTCCCACACTGGTTTCCCGGTGGGCGTCCCCCTTGCGGGCGCACGTCAGGGTGGCCGTGTCTCAGGATTTTGCAGCCATTTTGGGGGCCACGCGGCTGCCGTCGTTGGCATTGGAAAAAGTGCCATTACACAGACGATATTGACTTGCTCTGTACTGCAGAGTAACTTGCTCTACAACGCAGAGTAAACGATCAATGGAGGCTCTCAGTGACGAATATCGAATTATTGGAAACGAAGGTCCGCGCGACCCGTCGGGTGTCGTCGTTGCCGTTGGTGGTCATTGGCATCGCCACAGTCGTCGCTGCAGTCAGTCCGCTGTTCGGTGATGTCGGACGCGTCGTAGGTTTCGTGGTCGCACCGCTAGCCGCCCTCGCATTCTGGGGCGTCATGAAGGTGACCGCGACGCGAGCTGGCTTGGGAATGGGACGCGAACGCTATGGACTGATCGCAGTGATCGTCGTCGTCGTCTCGCTGAGCCCGCTCGTATCGATCTTGCTCGGCCCGGCTTTTCTCCTCGGTGTCCTGCTGCTAGCGGCTGGATGGCGGGCAGAGGATCGGCGACAGTGGGTTAGCGGGCTGGTCCTAGCCATTGCCTCACCACTGCTGAGCTATTCGTTCATTCAGAACCAGATCTATGTCCTCGAGCGCGCTCTAACGGGATGGTATTGGTTCACGGATATGACAGCGGACGGTGTGATTCTGGCTGCCATTGGAGTGGTCCTGCTGCTGGCAGGGATTGCCCAGTTCCGACGCGAAGACGAAGCGATACGGCGGCGTTCGGAATGAACCCATCGGATGGCGTCAATCCCTTCGACCTCAACGAGACCATCCATCAACGATCGCGGCTGGCCATCATGACGGTGCTACGTGAAGCCGGCGAAGCAGACTTCGCGTTCCTCAAGGACAACCTCGACTTGACCGACGGCAATCTCGGCCGGCACCTCGAAGTCCTCGCCACGGCCGGTTACGTGTCTACCCGTCGAGGCTATGACGGACGACGCAGCCGCACCTGGGTTCGCATCACACCGCAGGGGTCCACGGCCCTGCAACTCGAGATCGACTCCCTCCGGGCCATCATTGATCGCGCAGACGCCACCAGCTGACCCGCTACCAGCCAGCCCGCTTAGCGTTCGGCTTACGAAGACCCTAGGACCCTGCCATTGTCAAAGAATGGACTGGCCCACAACTGAACCCATTATTACTGCACGACTTTTGTTGGAACCGCTGTCGGTGGAGCACGCGGCTGCGATGATCGAGGTTCTGGCCGATACTTCGCTCTATGACTACACCGGCGGAGAAATACCCTCACTGAAGCTGCTGGAAAAACGCTATGCCACACAAAGCGTCGGGCACTCTGAAGATGGTTCGCAGTGGTGGCTGAACTGGGTTGTCATTGAGCGAGACTTAGCAAAACCGGTGGGGTTCGTACAAGCAACCGTCGAAGACGACGGGTCGAATCTCGTGGCTGACATCGCTTGGGTCATTTCACCAAACTGGCAAGGGCAAGGAATCGCGTCTGAGGCCGCTCAAGCGATGGTCGCCTGGTTGCGATCACACGGAGTCCGCTTCCTCACAGCGCACATTCATCCCGACCATCAGGCCTCCATGAAGGTGGCGCAAAATCAAGCCCTCCACCCGACCTCGTCGAAGAAGGATGGCGAAACTCGCTGGGAATCCCAGCAACCCTAGAGCGCCCGTTGAACGTTCCGCTAACGGGCGTTGTGCTACTTCGCTGGCAGCGTGGAGGTCGTGAGGGACCGGATGTAGGCGGCGTTACCCCGGATGGATGGCTTATACCGTTCAATATCTGGCGACTCGACACCCTCAGCAACCACTTCGAGCAACGCAGCGACAGCCTCATCGAAGCGGCTGGAAGCATGAAGGGAGATCGCTTGGAACACCCTTAGCGATGGCGAATCCGGGAAGTCTTGTCGGGCACGCTCGAAGACTTCCACCGACCTAGCGAACTCGCCGAGATTCCGCAGCGTAGATCCGTACTGGACGTAGCATCGGCGCAGCAGATCACCCGAGAGACCAGCCCGAAGGGCTTGCTCGTAGAACGATCGCGCGGTCTGCTCCTCGCCGGCAGTGTCGTAAGCGCCACCCACTTCGTACAGCACGCGAGCGTCAGCCGGGTGTTCCGCCAAAATTGGCAGCAGCGCATCGATTGTGGGCTGCATGTTATTTCGATCGCGAACAGTGAAGATCCGGTCGAGCTCCTCATCAAGTGTCATCCGTCCATTGTGCCCTCACGACGGTTGTCCACTGGGGGTTCGGCTTACGGGCATCTCAGCGCAGACGTCGACATGGTTGGCTTCACGCGATTTGGTCCCGCTGAGCGTCGCTATTGAGAGGCTGCTCATGAATCAGGGATTGGCGAGCGTCACAATCGTTGTCGTCGCGGCTAGTTCGTGTCGAAGCCGTTCACGAGCCCGGTGATAGCGGCTTCGCACGGTCCCCTCGTTCATTCGAAGCACTCGACTGACCTCTACAAGTGATAATCCGTCCCAGTGGTGCAGGCCGATGATGTCTCGATCCGTCTGGTCAAGCTTTCGTATCGCATCATGGAGATCGTCGAACGTCGAGGAGTCGGAGAAGCCTGGTCTCTCCACTAACGACATTTGGCTTCGGAGTCGGTCGGCAAGTGCCTTACGCCTGGCGGTGCTGCGCTGATGATGAAGAAGGACGTGACGGGCGATACCGAACATCCAAGGGCGAATCTCGTCATCGTCGGCGGGGAGCCTATTCGCGCGTTTCCATAGAATCAGTAAGGTCTCAGCGAGCAGATCCGCGGCATCGTAAGGGGGGGGTCGATTCGACGTGCGAAATACGCCAGAAGCGCCGGCGCGTGCTCGGGGACGGCACGGCTTATCCGGGAGCGTTTGTCCTCCGTACGAGCGCTCACGGGTTATCCAACCGGCACGACATACCGACCGCATCGATGCCGACGCCCTTTCCCGGTTCGTTGAACACCACGACGCCGGGGATAACTGCTTTCGTGAACTCGAAGAGTGCCGGCGTCAACGCTTGGCCCACGCGTCTTTCGCCGTCGGGACCGTCGTCGACGGTGGCGCTCTCGTCGTAGAGTTGCTGACCGAATCCGGTCCAGTCGGTTGTTCTGACTGCGTCGTTCAGCGCGGCGAGGTTCGAGTCGCTCCAGTTGCGCAATTCAACGTAGGCACGGCAGCTCTCGAAATGGCCGCTTTCCGTCGTAAAGTCAACGGGGATAGGGATCGTTCGGGTGTTCCCTTCGGGCATCGCCACCCATGGCCAGACGGACAACTGGTACGTAGAGAGGGTCATGCCAGCGGTCAGCGAACCGACAACGATCACTGGAATCATCCAGCGACGGCGCGGCATCCGTCCGCGATGAGAACGGGGCGGCTTCGTCTCCACTGCAAGTGAAATCGCCTCCCGTGTAAGGGAGGCTGGTAGCGGTGCAATCGAGGCCGAGAACAGGTCATCGAGTTCGGTATCGTTCATCGTCTTTCCTTTCCGGGCGAGTCATTACCTATTACATTCCCGGCATGCGGCGAATCGTTGCACTGCTGAACACCAACCCGAACGCCCGATCTTCACAGAAGTCTGCAAGCTACCGCAGCTCATCACCCATCGCACACCCTGCTGCGGGCGATGCGGAAAGTCGTGTCGCCGGTCCCACTCGGCGTTCGGCATACGGAACGGAGCACGAGCGATCGATCTGTGATGCCCAGGCTATTTGGTGGCGGCACATCGCCGGATAGGTCATGTCGCGTATGTCGTCGGCGCACGACCGGGACGACCACGCTGCCGATGGAATTGATCAGTCCGATCCCCATCATGAGTGGTGGCACCGCAGAGCCTCCTTAAGGAATCCCGAGAACAAGGAGCGCCCCAAAGGTCACAAAGGTGACCAGACCACTAATTATGAATATTTCCGGCAGACGGTTGTTGTCGTTCGACTTGCGACGGACCGTCGCAATGCTAGGCGGTGCCAATGGCTTGGCCGGCAACCCTGTCGTTGCCCGCCGCAACATTCGCCCGAAATAAGAGCCTGCTAGTGAGCATGATGAAACATCACCAGAGCGATTGTGCTTGCTATTCCGAGGACCAACCCCACGCCAGCAATCACAAATCCCCAGGGGGCTTCGTTCAAGCCGATGACCAGTCCCACAAGGATGGCAGCAAGTCCCAGCATGGCCAGCGTGATAAGGAAGCTCAACTTCGCGGGCCGCATGCCCGACGTCTCAGCGTCTCTACCAGACACATCTTCCATAGGAAACTCCTCTTCGAAGTGGGTCCGTGGAATCCTCAATACCGACGTGCCACCGCTCCAGAGTAGTCACCTCGGAGCTCTGTGCGTGTGACAACCTCCACCAAGTTACTGCGTCTTAATCAACGGGGCGCAGTGCAGGACGTTGGTCGTGCCGAGCGGTGCCTTAAGTCGCGCACGTCCCGCAGAGGGTTCCCCTATTGGTGGGGCCTGTAGCTGACGGCGAGTTTGCTTTTGACGCGGAGCAGGGGGACGGGGACAAGTACAACTCTCTGCGTCTTGAGGCAGTTGAGCTATTTACCAGGTGGCTCCGGACGAGTCTTCAAGGCCCTCAACTGGTGTATCAGTATGAATTGGAACGCCATCAATATCACCGCGCAGATCCCCAGCCCTCCAAAGACAGAGTAGAAGAGAGCTGCGTCAACGTTAGGGTTTTGTTGCACATAGACGAGGGAAGCAGTTAGACCGAGCAATACCGCGCTGAAGACGACGAGGACGCCAGTCAGGCGACGCACGATGCCGACATAAGTTCGTTCGGATTTCTTGATCATGGAGTGACCTGCTTCGATGGTGTTCAACGCGGACACGAAACTACCCCCACGGCCCAACGCAGGCACCGTGCGAGCCAGTGGCCGACACGCGACGGCGCCTCACGGTATACCGGGCCGAGACAAAACGATATGCCCGTCTGCCGTTCACGCATAGGCCCCGTTAGGGGCAGGTGCAATCAGGAACACAACCCCACTGCTGACCGCAATCAGAAACGTCGACGCCCTCATCGTGCGCTGGCACACGGCGCGTTCCGGTAAGGCGTTCCGCATATGGGCACGGCGGACGGTACGAGCGGCAGCAGTTAGAGGAATTCAATCGATCCTATGGGAGGCTGAACCTATGATTGATGCGGCTTGGGACCAGAGGATCGACGACTTCTACGAGCATGATTTCGACGAGTCAGATCCGGAGAACGCAATATCAAGGATGCGATCACTCGTAGCGGATCGCCCGGCCGGTGATGCTGCTGCCATGTTCGAGATGGGTGGCGCATACGATTCTCTGGGGTTGGAGCTTGAAGCGATCCCGTTGTATCGAGCTGCGCTCGAGGCAGGGCTCGAAGGGGAACGGGCGACGCGAGTCTTCATTCAATTGGCGAGCACGCTGCGCAACGTGGGGGAATCTGTGGCCTTGCCCCCGTTGAGTGGACACCTCACAAGAGAGAATGTTCACATGGGAAAGACACGCAGGGAGTTCACTCCTGAGTACAAAGACGAGGCCGTGAAGCTCGTGATTAACACCGGCAGGGCGGTCGCGACTGTGGCGCGCGAGCTCGGCATCAACGAGGCCTCGCTGGGCCGGTGGGTCAGCGCTTTCAAGGCCCGGAACGATACCGGCGAGACCGCTGTCACGGAGTCGGAACGGGCTGAGTTGCTCCGGTTGCGGAAAGAGAACGCGGACCTGAAACTTGATCGGGCGTTTCTAAAAAAAGCGTCCATCTTCTTCGCCCAGGAAGCGTCGGATACGAGCGTAAAGCGTTCGAATTGATTCTGGCGGAGAAGACCAATTTCACCATCACCCGCATGGTCCGCCTGCTCGAGGTGTCCCGATCGGGATACTACGTCTGGGTCGACCGGAAGCCGTCGGGCCGCATGATTCGGAGAGAGGGCATCGAGCAGAAAGTGGCGTGGTTCCACGGTGTCTCCGACGAGGTTTACGGTTCGCCGAGGATCCTCGCGGACCTCCGTGCTGACGGGGAAACCATCTCACGCAAGACCGTCGCTAAAACCATGCAACGCCTCGGATTGGTGGGCATCTGCCCGAAGAAGTGGAAGACCACCACGATCATTGACCACGCCGACGCTTACCCTGTCGATGCGGTCAAACGGGAATGGGATACCGGGGCGCTGAACCAGGTCTGGGTCGGTGACATCACCTATCTGCGGACTTGGGAGGGATGGGTCTACTTGGCGACCGTGATCGACGCCCACAGCCGCCGGGTGATCGGCTGGGCCATCGCCGCTCATATGAGGATCGAAGACGCCCTGATGATGGCCATGACACTGCGCGGAGAGAGGCCGGCGCACGTCATCTTCCACAGCGACCGCGGCACTCAATATGCCTCGGCCCAGATCACCGCGTTCGCGATCAAGAATGGCATCACTCGCTCGATGGGATTGACCGGTATTTGCTGGGACAACGCGATGGCCGAGAGCTTCTTCGCGACGCTGAAAACGGAGTTCTACTACCGCCGAGTGTGGCCCACCCGCGACCGAGCCACCCGCGAAGTCGGAACCTGGATCGAGGACCGCTACAACGCCGGCGCCGACACTCCTCAATCGGGCAAGTCAGCCCAGTCGACTTCGAACTGCAATACTCCTCAAAGACCGCGGAAGTTCAACTCGCCGCTTAACCCGTGTCCACTAACCGGGGGCAAGGCCACTGCAGAAGCGGTATCGATGCTTGAAGCGGCGCCGATGTCAGCCGTTGATGAACCTGCGCGCCAGGCATTTCTGGCGCTGGCGTTGTACGACGAGGGGCGCTACGGAGACGCCCTCCGGACCGCGTTACTCGCTCTCGTGCCAACCCTGGAGAGTTACCAAAGGTCCTTGCGCGGGTATGCGGGCGAACTGCCCAGTACAGAATCGGACTCCTCCCCAAGGGTGACGCCCCTCGTCTCGTAGAGGGTTCCCCGTTCGGGCAGCGTTGGGAGCTCATGGGATCGGCCTGAATGAGTACCGACTGCAGCGCTCGTGCTCTCGCCCCGGTCGCTACCGGTTCAGTCACCGTTCTTCTTTTTGTTTTGCACTTGCAGTCCGCCGGCGGGCCAAGTCTCGATGAGGAAGAGTTCCGTCGCTCGAACTAGGTCGGAAAGTTTTGTGTAGCCCCAGTTTCGTGAGTCGAAGTCGGGCTGTTGCTTCCGCATTAGTTGGCCCACCGTGGCAAGGTTCGCCCATCCGTCCTCTCCCGATGCGGTGGTGACGCTTATCCGTAGCCCGGAGATAAGCTTCGTGTCGCCGCGCAGTTTCGGGGGCAGAATGCGCGTGAGCGCCGCAGCGGCGCTCTCCACTGCGGCCTCATCGAGCACTTCGAGCACATCGAGGTATGTGAATCGATCGCACGCGTTGCGGAACGCTTCGGGCGTCTTCCGCTCTCCGAACCCATAGACGATGACGCCTTCTTCGCGGATACGGGACGCGAGACGGGTGAAGTCGCTGTCGGATGACACGATGCAGAACCCGCGGAATCGACGCATATATAGCAGGTCCATGGCGTCGATGATCAGTGCACTATCGGTCGCATTCTTGCCGACCGTGTTGGCAAATTGCTGCATCGGCTGAATCACGTGCTCGCTCGCGACAGGCTTCCAACTGCTCAAGTTCGCCTTGGTCCAATCGCCGTAAACCCGCTTGACCGACGCAGTGCCGAAACGTGCAACCTCGGCGAGAACGGCACCGATCTTTGCAGGCGGCACGTTGTCAGCGTCGACAAGGACGGCGAGGAGATCGTTCGGCTGCACCATGTGACAAGCATGGCAGTCCGCGCCCAATAATTGGCCCCGCCCGCTCGGGGTTCCCTTGGGAACAGTTCGAACGTACCCTCACCAACCCGCCTTCTCCTTGACCTTCGTTGCCGTCACCATTGGTGCGCCTCCGGAAGTGTCCATGACGAAGTGATCGATGGCCGCGGACTGGAGGACGGCTGCGAGCTCTCCCGCGCGCCGCAAGTGCCAATCAAGCTCGGTCGGGCTGTCGGCGTGGCGCAAGCTGAGTCTTCTCATCAGAGTGGAGGCGTCGGCTTCCAATCGGCACATAAGCAGGCCGCGACTCTGTAGCGCGGCTTTGTATCGGGGTACTTCGGTGGCTTGCTCGACGACGCCGGCGAGGATGAATTCGTGGCCTGGTCTACGGCGTCAAGTCTCGGCATCCACGTTACGAACGACCTCGGCTTTGCGCCTAGTCGAGCCCCTATTAGCGATCACCCGACGCCAATCGAGTCCGGTGACAACACCCCCCGGATTATTAACGACTGGGGGCAACAATCATGCCGGACCCGACAGGCCAACTCCCTCAGATATTCACACCATCCGAGGTTACGAACAAGGTAACGGGGTGACAGCAGCACCTGACGCGAGTATCCTGAATGTCGCGCCAACGGCGGCGCGTGAGGCGGTACTCCCGATGTCTGCTTTTAAATCTCCGAAGATGCTTGGCGCGTTCGCGGTCGCGACCGCCGTATCCCTGCTCCTTACGGGCTGCCCTATTTCCGGGCAAACGACTAAGACCGCCGGGCAGACGATCGTGAAGTTTTTCGGCGCGCATGTCGACGAGTTCAAAGACCTCGACGTCGCTGCCGCGAAAGCGAAGGTGAGCAGTACCGTGGACGAAGGTCTGAAGATTGCGGTGGTCGCTGACGCCCGCACGGCCGAGGTGAATGCGGTGTATGCGAACCAGCAACAGGACGAGGCGTTCCAGAAGGTGTGCAATATCGCTGTGGACTTCTCCGCACCCACCTACTCCGCGGATGAAGAAGATCAGACCGAGGCGAAGAAGCTGATGAGCGCGATGGCGGGGGAGTCCCCGACCAACAGCGTGAAGCAGTGGTCGGAGCGTGTCGTCAACGCGTACGACGCCGTGTGGGGCGCACCGGATGCGCAGACTCAGGCTCAGCTGAAGCTTCTCCGCGACATAGAGGTATTCGGGTTCCAGCAGGCGTACTGCAGAGTCTGACGACGCACCTCAGGAGGTTCGGCTTGCGGGACGCCACAGGTGAAGGACAAGGTATTGTTCGTGGCGGGTTGGAAACACCTACGTCTATTTCGTCCGTTTTATTGCGCGGTGTGATCTCTGTTACCCGGTGGCGGCTTGGGCGCACGAGTCATCCTGCGCTGTTTGGCCGGTGAGTCCGTTCAACGCTTGAACGGTCGGCTGTGGGGTGGGGACGACGCTTTCGCTCGGAGCCGGCGTTGACGTTTCGACCGGCACCGGTGCATCCGGTGTTGGTGCCGGTGTTGGCGTTGTCCTGGGGAGGGTGAAGGGTTCATCGGTGGCGAGTTTGGTGAACATGTCGGCAGCCACCGCTTCCGTGGGAACGACCTTGCCGGGGAAGCGGGAGTCTCCGGTCGTGCCGGGATACTGCACGAACAGCAACCGATCCAGGTCGATGTCTTGGAGGGCTAGGGCCATCGATACCATGGTGTCAATATTGGCGAGGGACGTCGACAGTTTAATATTGGTGGCCGCCGCGTTGGCGAGGTTGATCAGGGTCGGAATGCTCGTGAGTGTTCCGTTGCCCTGCACCGTGCGCATGAGTGAGGCCATGTAGATCTGTTGGGAGGAAATCCGTGCCAGGTCGCTTTGGTCGCCGACGCCTTTCCGGCTCCGCAGGAACGCCAGTGCGGTGTCTCCGGCGACGACGCTCGTGCCCGCGGGCAGATACAGGCCTGCAAAGTCGTCGTTGATGGGTGCATCCAAACAGATCGGCACTCCACCGACGGCGTCGCTCATCCGCACGACCCCGTTGAACGAGATGAGTCCGGCATACGGGATGGTGAGTCCCGTCAACTTGGACACGGTCTTGACTACACACGGTAGCCCGCCACGCGACATGGCCTCATTGACGGGGCGGGCGGCCATCGCCGAAAACTCGGCTCCGGTCGTGACGTCGGTGCACTCGGGGTGCGCCACGATGAGGTCGCGTGGGATGCTCACGACGACAGCGTTGCTGTGGTCTGCGGACACGTGCACGAGAATGTTCACATCGTTGAGGGTGCCGTCGCGGTCGCCGTACGCCGCGCTCTGAGTTGCATCGTTGTCGACGCCCACCATGAGAATGTTGAAGCCGTTTTCGTAGCTTTCGAGCTGTGGCACGGGCGCTGCCGTGTCGCCACCGGTGATGTCGATGGCGTTGTCGTCGACCGTCTTGCTGAAGCTCCACACCGCAACAGCAGCCACGGCTGAGGTGCTGACCACGGCAACGGTCAGCACGGCCGCCACCAGTTTGAGGGCGGTGGCGTACGGATTCGAGCGTTTTAATCGCCCATGACGTGCGATCCCGATCATCCGTTTGCATCGTCTGCTCGCGTCAACCACAAAGCCCCGTCCCCTTGCGCCCGGTCTGTGACCGAACCATCTCTTTGCGTTAGACCGATCATGCCCCTCGACGTGGCGCTGGGCCCTCCCGAGGTTACCGCTTTCCACGGCGATGGCTGTGGCGCACGGACGGGGCCCTCGTTACCGAGACTGGAGTTGCTGTGCGCGATGCTGGCCAGGGGAATCCTCCTCAGGCTGGCCTGGAACTCAATCCGTCAGTGGGTCTTTCTTGAGGTCGCAGATGCTGAGACTCGCTTCCTAATACCCTTTGGACGCTGTGCGTGGTTCCGAATCAACCGGTCCAACCTGAATGTCACCGGAGGAGGATCCGAGACAGATTGTGAAGGTTCTGTCCACGAACAGTGATTTGGTTGCTCCCGGCAGCGCTAGAAGTTCGGTGCGGTTGCCCCGAAGTCGATGTTGCTTTCGCTGTAGCGATACGGTGCAAGCATGGGGAAAATTTGGGGGTGCACTGTTCCGTGCCAGAAACTTGGCCGTACTTGCCACGATCTCGTGCTGACTGGGTGCACAGCCTCGGCTTCAGACACCGGTGATTGGGCCTGGGGAACTTCTTTCCCTCCAGTAGCTGCGTCTCACGGAGAAAGCGACCCTGACATACTCCTCTTCCCTGCCGCGTATGACGACTTTGGAGCGGTGGGAATGCGGCCCGTAGTAGTCAGCATCTGGAATGACAACGTGCAATTCGCCGTGGATTGGACGAGCCTTGTCGTCGAACGAGGTGAGGTCGCCTTCCTCGCCCGTCATATGGAACTGCAGTACACGTCACTGCGGGCGAAACGATGATCAGCGCGAGGAGCCCGATCCGGTACCCGAACTTGGGATCCCGAACGTTCATGACCCGGCGGGCCTGGTGGCTCGTCGTCCTCAATATCTTCATCCCCGGCTCCGCTCAAGTGCTCGCCGGTAGTCGGGCCCTTGGCCGGTTTGGCCTCCGTGCCACCCTATGTTTCCTCGCCCTTGTTGTAGTGACCGGCGCCGCATATGCGATGAATCCGGAGATGCTGCTCACCGTTGCTAGTAACTCCATTGGTTTGTGGATCATCGCCGCCGTGATGGTGTTCTATGCCGCGGTGTGGGTTGTCTTAACTGTCGACACGATCCGGCTAGTGCGTTTGGTCAAGGCCCGACCCCGGGCGCGCCCGTTTATCGCGGGTCTAGCGAGTGTTGTACTGGCGGCCGTGGTGGGCGTTGCCGGGTATGGTGCCTCGGCGGCTACCACGGCCAGTGATTTCCTGTCCTCGGTTTTCGCGGCTGGACCGTCGGAGCCGGCCGTGGACGGCCGCTACAACATCCTGCTCCTCGGCGGCGACGCGGGTGCCGATCGGAAAGGCATGCGGCCAGACAGCATGTCGGTCGTCAGCATTGATGCTGCAACTGGACAGGCGGACATCATTGGCCTGCCGCGGGACCTCGAAGAAGTACCGTTCCCGGCAGACTCGCCATTGAATGCGGTCTACCCGGACGGCTACGGGAATCGCTGCGCCGTGGATGTCTGCATGCTCAACTCGATCTATACCGAGGTCGCCCTGAAGAGCCCGGATATGTACCTGAACGCCTTGGCCGACAACAGCGCACCAGGCATTGAAGGCATGCGCGACGCCGCCAGTGGAATCACCGGCCTCACTATTCAGTACTACGTGCTGATTGACATGCAAGGCTTCTCCGACCTGATCGACTCCCTCGGCGGCGTGGACATCACTGTCACCGACCGTGTTCCGCTCGGAGGCGATGAGGCACTGAACGGTGTTGCCGAGTGGTTTGAGCCGGGCAAGCAGCATATGGACGGCTACCACGCCACCTGGTACGCCCGCTCCAGGCACGGAACGAGCGACTACGACCGCATGGCCCGCCAGCGCATCCTGCAGGACGCGCTCCTCCAACAGTTCAACCCGGCGAACGTGCTCACAAAATTTCAGGGTGTAGCCCAGGCCGGCCAGCAGGTCGTCAAGACCGACGTACCGCAGGGAATGCTCGGCTACTTCACCCACTTGGCAGGCAAGACCAGAAACCTACCGGTGGGTACCGTCGAGCTGGTTCCGGACAATGGCGTCGACCCGCAGAACCCGGACTACGACTCTATCCGCAGCCTGATCGCCACCGCCCTTAGATAAATTCGAATTGTGTTGCCAGAGCTAAGGCACCGCGACCGGGTGTCGCTTCTCGAGATGCAGTGGTGGCTTTCATCAGATTCCCGCAAGAGGGTTTTCCCTTTGCGGGACTCTCTGTTCGTCCGGACAGCGTCTAAGGTCACGGCGCAAGTTGAAGAGCCTGCATCAGGGCCACAGCCCACGCTTAGACCTCGCACACACGACCACAACTGTCGAATTGTGTAACGAACTTAGGCAGTGCGAAACTCAATCTGAAACAGTGGGTCGCCAAGGCGCAGCCCAACGACGTCATCTCAAGGCGGAGAAGACGATAAATACCAAGGGGATTCTATGAAACGTGTGACATTTGTTTTGGCCGCAGCGACCGTAGCGGCTGTTATCTTGTCAGGCTGTCAAGCGGAGCAAACCGTCGCACCTAATTCATCATCGTCAGCCTCATCGACTCCCACCCAGACGGATGACCCTACTGCGCAGGATTCTGCTCAGGCGTGGGCGGACGAGACCTTCGGGACGTTCGAGGCCTTCACCGTCACAGGCAGCGGCGCTGATAAAATTGTCTTTCCCGACGACGCTAAATCTGGCTTTTACACAATCACGTGGGCACCCGGCCACTATGCCAATGAGCAGTCCGGCGCGCAGGTTTATGGTGAAGACGGTACGTATCACGAGGCTGGCATGGCTGACTATCAAGGCGATGTCGCCAGTGTCGCCTATGGCTTGGACTCCACCGTTGGCCCGGCGGGCTGGATCACCGTCGGGCCCGGCGCGGGTGACTGGTCCATTACCGTGTCACCGATTTCGGCCCTTCCCGCACTACCCGAGACCGGCGGCTACGACGCCTATCTGTACGCGGGCGCAGAGCAACCGGCCATCTTCTCGTCCTTAAACTCGGGGCGGGTCAACGTTCGACAGTTCAACGGCATCGACCCGACCGACAGTATCCTCCCTCAGGAAGACTTCACCGCTGTTGGCACTCTCCTTGCTGGTCCCAGCGTCGTCAATGTCCAGCTGGAGAGCGTGAGCCCCTGGACGCGATCCACGAACTAGCTAAGTCGACACGACCGGATTAGCGGCCGGTTCGGTCCATGGGACCGCGAATCACGCGCAACAGAGTGTGTTCACTTATCCAGTGAACGGCGTCCCGTAGAGGGCTACTCAACGGGCCTCCGTGCGAGGCAACTGCCAGGGTCAGAAGTTCGTGCAGCCACATCGATGTCACTATGACGATACGGTGGAGAGATGGGGAAACTTGGGGACGGGCTGTCCGGTGCCAGAAACTTGACCGTACTTGTAGCCATTTTCGCATTGACTGGGTGCGCAGCCTCGGCTCCAATCACTGGCGATTCGGCATCAGGGACCTCGACGGCGCAAGCGACTGACGCTCCCGTCGAAATCGACTGCGACACGCTCCTTCTCCCCGCCGCGTATGAGGACTTTACGGCCCGGGGAATGCAGCCGATCGTATTCAGCACCTGGAACGACAACATGCATTTCATGGCCGACAACGACGGCCTCGTTTGCGAACAGGGTGTGCCCAACAGCGGCGAGGTCGCCGTTTTCGCCGCACTTGAGATGACAGCTGAAGAATGGGAAGCCAAGAAGTCCGACCTAATCAATCTCGGAGCATCCGAAGCCAACGCCTCCATGAGCGGATATCTCCAGGAACCCGAAGTAGATATCAACGTTTCGCGCGGTGGCTACGTTTTCAGGGACGGACTGCTGTACTACGTAAGCAGTGACCACCTCGCGCAGTGGATTCCGCAGAAGACGGATTGAGCCAGGCCGTAATGCTCCCCGGTCGGGGTTTCTGACCCCGAGCTTTCGCAACCCGGTCACCCTTCTTTCATGTTGACTCAGCTCGCGCGCGAACAGACGGGTTCAGAGCTCCTGGCGTCCCGTTGAGGGTTCCCCTTTCGGGACGGGAAAGTGGTTGGTGTGTTCTCATGTGAACTATCGCCGCGGAGTCGGCGGTGGATCGTGTGGTGTGCGTTGATGTGATGGTCAGTTTGGTGGTGACGGGTTAGTCGATCGTTCGGGTGATTCGGGTGTTGGTTGGCCGTCCGATCAGGAGGACGGCTAGGACGCTTGCCCCGATGATGGTGAGTCCGAGACCAGCTTGAAGCCCCCAGAGCGGCACTGTTTCGATCCAGGCGCCGCCGATCCCGGTGGCGCGGTTCCATGCGATTTGGTACGTGCCGAGAGCGATGCCGGCGACAAAGCCCAGTGGGACGCCGGCAGCGAGTAGAACAATAGCCTGGCTGAGGGTGAATCGGCGCAGGAAGCGCTTTGTCGCGCCTACGGCAAGCATTGTCGTCACGTCGCGGCGGGACTGGGTCTTTGCGAGGAGTAGGGAGATAGCGCTGGCGGCGACGGCGAGGGCTGCGAGTAGGGCGATAGGAATGAGCGCGCTATCTCGCCCCCATTCGCGATAGCTGTTTGCTTCGGTCATGCGCACGAGTGAGGTGTGCTGCTTGATCGTCGTGCGTGCTTCAGTGAGTTGGGCGGGTGTGAGCTCCGGGTCAGCGGTGACGATCTCTCCGACGTACTCCCAGTCCGTGACGCCAATTTCGGTCGCTGTATCGGGACTGACTGTGGCGGCGAATGCGAAGCCGCGTAGAAATGCGCCCGGCAGCTCGACGAACTGTTCCGCGTTTTCTTCAGTGGGCAGGGGGTCCGAGGACAGAGCGACGCGCACGGTGCCGTCGGCGGACAGTCGCGCAGCATTGTTGACGACGATGCCGCCGTCTTCCAGCACGGCGGCAGCGGCCGCTGCTCCGTCCATGCCGGTGGCCAGGAGCGCGTCGCTGTCCATGATCCCTGCATCGGTGCCACCCCACCACGGCACCGAGAGGCTGGGGCTGTAAGCCAAGATGTCTGGGGTGCAGACCAACGGGGCACCGATTTCGGTGGATGACGCCGTATCGGGGTAGAGCCCTTCCGGGCAGACGCGATTCAGCGGCTGTACGGCTCCGAACCGTAGCGACGCATCTCGCTGGATTGAGGCTGAGTAGATGGGTTCGTGCCCATTGATTGGGAGTGCGTCACGAAGCGCGTCGATCGTGTCGGTGATCACGAGTCTGTCGATCTCGTTACCGATCGGGATGTCGGTGCCTAGGACCAGGCTTCCACCCTGAACCACCTCGCCAACGCGGTCCCGATCGTTTGCAGTCATCGAGCCGGTTACGACGATGAAATAGGACGCGGCACAAACCGTGACGAGTATTGCTGTCGCGGCTGGCACGAAACGGGACCGGTGCTCTTTGGCGTCGTGCAGTGCCAGGCGTGAGGCGACGGGGGCACGTTTGGCCACGCGTGCGCCCAGGGACGGCATCGCGCGGACGAGCAGCAGGATTCCGACGATAGCGAGAACCACGGTCGTTACGAGCAGAACGGCCGAGATCGCTGCAGACGCCGGAACGGTGCCCGGGGTCGTGTATTCGGGTGTTGGGGTGACTCCGGCGAGGCTCAATACGCCAGCGACAGCCGCGGCGAGGATCGCGACCGGCCCTGCGATGGCGAAGAACTTTGCGCGGCCGGGCTTGGTACGTCGACGGGGCGTCGGGCGGTCCTTGAGCGCGTCGACGGGTTGAAGTCGTGCCGCGGAGGCGGCCGGAATGAGAGTCGTGATGAGTCCTAGGAGGGTGGCGATCCCAATCCCGGTCGGAACGATCCACCAGGGAAAGGACCGGGCGAAGTCTTGTCCCGGTGGGATCCACCCATCAATAAGGAATGCGATTGCAACGCCGACTGCCGCACCGAGGAGACCGCCTGCGGCGCCAATGACCGTGCCCTGGGCGTTGACGATGCGGCGCAGGTCCGCCGGGGTTGCCCCGGTGGCTGCGGCGAGTCCTAGTGTGCGCCGCGATTGGTCGGTGGACACTGCAAAGGCTGGAGTGACCAGCATGAGTACGAGTGCAGTGCCTAGCGCCCCGGTCAGCACGATTCCGGCGATCTGGAGCAGCACGGCGTTCATATCGACCTGAACCGGATAGAGCTCGCTATCGGCGGGATATTCGGTCAGCACATGACGCGAGACCGCGAAGGCCTGCAGCTGGTTCATGGACCTGGCCTGCGCCCACGTTACCGGCTCGTCACCGACGACCAGCCAGTGCCCGTCCACTCCGGCCTTGTCGTCGGTGGCCATGCGCGAGATCCACCCGTTGTGGGCCCAAACATGGGAGGCCTCGTCGTCCACGATTCCGGAGACGCGATAGCCGCGTTGGGCGTCTGCCACGACGTCACCGATACGTCCGTCGGAGCTGTACCACCCAGTCGATGGCGGCGCGACAACGGCGATCTCGTCGCCCAGCCCCAGTCCCAGCCGATCGGCGAGCGACGACGTAATGACAGCTTCGGCTTTCGTGGCCGGTGCCGTTCCAGCAGTCAGGGCCGGCATCAGCAACGTGAGGGCCTCGCTGTCGGCTTCCTGCATGTCCGTCGTCGCAATACCGGCGAGATCTGTATCGGCGGTGATACCAACGCCGGCTTTGGCCTCCTCGCCGGGGGACAACGGGATGCCCGTCGTTACCAGAAGCCGCGGAGCGTTCCAATACTGCAGGAGGCGTGCACCGGACGACAGCGAACCTGTGAGTTCGGCTTCGCCTGCCGGAATCTGCTCGAGGTCATCGATCCACGGGCCGGGCGCACCTTCCGGCAGTTGGGGGATCGGTGCGTTGTCTTGGCTGATAGCAGTCGCCGTGATGACCGCCTGCACCCCATCCGGGATTCCAGCCAGTGCCTGGTCCCGAGTTGGCGGCGCAGGACTCAGCAACGCCGTGCCCGCGATCAAAGCGGCGATGGGCAAAGCCACCAGAAGGGTCGCCAGTATGGTGCGGGCACGGTGGCGGGCGGCATCGCGGCGGGCCAGACGCACGGCTGCACGCGATCGGCCCCAGACGGAACTCACAAACCGAAGGCCGCTCACTGGGCGAGACCGACCAGCAGGTCCGCCGGATCCGACGGGCGAGTGGAATCGACGACGCGCCCGTCACGAAGGAACACCGTCCGATCCGCCCAAGCGGCAAACCGCGCTTCATGCGTCACCATCACCACCGATGCTCCGCGGTCCGCGCGTTCGCGCAACACGTGCAGAATCCCGGTCCCGGCCGCGGAATCCAACGCTCCGGTAGGTTCATCTGCCAGCAAGAGCCGCCGAGCACCGACCAGCGCTCGTGCGATCGCCACCCGTTGAGCTTGCCCACCGGACATGTCTTCCGGGCGACGATCGGCTAGATCGGCTACTCCGACTTCGTCGAGCACCGCGCGGGCGGCGGCGTGCGCACGCCGCAACGACCACCCGTCGAGTTCAAGAGGGAACGATACATTCTCGACCGCGGTGAGGGCAGGAAGAAGATTAAAGTCCTGGAAGACGTAGCCGATTGAACGACGCCGTAACACTGCACGCTCGGACACACTCATCCCCCCAAGATCGGCGCCCTCGACGAGTACCTCGCCGGCCGTGGCCACGTCGAGGCCTCCGGCGAGGTTGAGAAGGGTGGACTTGCCCGATCCTGACGGGCCCATAATCGCGACGAACTCACCTGCCTTGACTGTCAGATCGGCGTCGCAGAGAGACACGACTTCTGTCGCGCCCGCGCCATGCGTCCGGTTCACCCGAATCAACTGCAGAACCGGCCGTCTCACGTCTGAACCGACCGCCTGCGGCGCTGTCCTACTTCGGCGGAGCTTCATCGAATACTTTTCGCCGGTACGGGAACTACCGTGGCTGAGGTCGCCGACGAAGAAGGCACTGGAAGCATGCGGGCCTTCTCCACCTCACCCTCCACTGCGTCGAGCCACCGTAATTCCGCCTCGGTGGTGAAGATGTGGCTATCGAGGACGAGTCGCGCGGCAAGATCCTCCTGCGCGACCGCTCGTCGAACTCGCGTCACATCATGCAGTACTTGCTGCATCGCGGAGCGCTGACGCTGGACCAGCACGGTCACATCCACCCCGGGTGTCTCCACGGCCAACGCCAGCTTCATGATGAGCTCGTCGCGACCTCGCTGCTCACGATCCACCGGGCGGCTCCACCAATCCTCCAACTCAAGCCGACCGGTAGCAGTGAGTTGCCATGGGTCCGCACCTGAATCGCCCACGTCATCTCTCTGCACGAACTCGTCGCGCGCGAGGCGCTGCAACGTTGTCGATACTTGGCCGATGTTCAACGGCCACGTCTGCCCGGTGGTGTGGTCGAAATCTTTCTTGAGCTGGTAGGTCGTGGAAGGCCCCCGCGACAACAATGCCAACAATGCATGCTTCACCGACATGAAACCCCAATCAGATAGTTACTCGGTAACTATACATGTTACCAAGTAACCATTGGCCCAGATCGAGCGGCGAATCGGCTAAGGACCGAGCCGCACTCGACGAGCGGGTGGCACCAGCTTTATAGGCGCGAAGTTCGAGCGTCCCGTAGAGGGTTCCGCTTGCGGCTTTAAGGAATTTCAACGAATGTCGTGCAAGCTGCGGAACATTTGCCCGACGGGCAATTCCACGAGCGTGACGGTGCACGATTTCTCGACACAGTACGCTGCCATGAGGTTCTCCCTTGGGCGACACTACGAGGTCTGGGTCCAACGAAGCCATTTATCGGAAACTGCCGCCTCCCTACGTGCCAGGGTTGGGTGAGGCCAGTAGCTAACAGCAAGTCCGCCGTGTGACGTAGGGCGAGAATCAGGAATCATCACCATGTCCAGCCCGTCTTTGATTGCCGTGCGCGACGATAGTCCTATGAGTAGTCCCGGGCCCCGAGCTGGTGGTCCGACCTCGAGAAGGTCGTTCAGCCC